>NZ_JAWDJI010000060.1:0-1815 GCF_032465655.1 Paenibacillus sp. 3LSP
AAGATATCAGCGTACTATGTCAAGTAGAATTTTTAGGTTTCTGGGTAACCCAAACACACCTAACCACCCAGATTTTCAAAAAAGTTAGCAACTGACAGAGAAGCGATGCTTGAAACCGGCCTTTCTCGGACTTGAAAGGAAATAGCCTCGTTTTTTCAATCCTGCGATGCAATCTGGCTGAGTGCAGAGTATACGCTAACGTACAATTCGCATTCACAGGGCGAGGTGGATAAAGCTGACATACGAGATCCAAGGTCTCCAAGAAAGTGATCCGATCTTCCCTCAGTCCCAGAAAGACCGGTTCCAAGATCTTGCTTAGTTAGGCCACCGCTAGTGTCGGCATAACGCAATTGAAGTTCAACTTCTTATTGACCTCATCAAGGATGTGATAATCAGAGCACTGCGATTGAAACGGTAAACGGTCTCGCAGCATGGCGAAAGCGACTTTGAGCATCTTATTACCCATTGCAACAAAGATGGCTCGTTCATGTTTTCCTTTTTCCTTCAGACGATCATAGAAAGGCTTAAGGTCCTTATTATGCATGCAGAGACTCTTACCTGCTAGATATACCGCATAACGAAGGTGATCGTTTCCCTGTTTGGAAATCTTGCGGTAGGAGCCTTTGCCGCCACCTGTTTGCTTAACAATGGGGTTTGTGCCAGCTTTCTTAATTAACTGGTTTGCGTTCGAGTACTGAGATACATCGCCGATTTCAGCATAAAGCTCAGCCGCGGTAGTCACTCCTAAGCCCGGGACGGTAAGAAGCAGTCGTCCGTCTGTCTGAAGGAGAAGGTTCTCGATCTCTTGTTCCAAAACATTAATTTTGGCATCAAATGTTCGTAAGTCACGTAGCTTCATTTTCAGTAACATAAGCTCAGGCCGAAGTTCCTGTAAGTTTCTCGATAACGCTTGTTCAGCGACGTGCAAGAGCTTCTGGATGGTGGTGTTTCGCAATTTGAGATTATGCTGAATCGAGAGCTTCCGTAGCCCGGTCTCCCCTAGTTTCAGGACAGCAGCGGGGTGTGGATAATGCTCCATGAAGAAGAGCGAGGCTTTCCCCCAGAAGTCACTGAATACTTTGATTTTTCGAGCTCTACCGGCTGAATAATCTGCATATCCTTGGTACTCGCGCCAGATGAGGTCCATAAGTGCTCGAATCTCTGTACGCAAGGAAGCACGCTTCCGTGTCTCTGAGCGCCGTGCTCGAGTCAAGACATGGAGCTGACGCTGTACGCCATTCAAAAGCTGGTTTTCAGTGGCTTTGTTGCTTTTGATGGCATGGGCGATGGCCACAAGATCAAGATCATCTGTTTTGCACCAATTCAGTGCGCCGGCGCGTTCCTCGAAGGTGGTATACGGATTCAAGATCTGAACGTGGTACCCTCGTTTCGCCATCTCGCGGACGATGTCTTCATAGTAATGGCCTGTTGCCTCAATACCCAGGAACAAGCGAACAGCTTCTGTGGCTGTAACCGCTTGATTAATCTTCTTGCAAAGTAGCTCCATACCAGAATTATTCGCTGAGAAAAAGAAGGGTTTTTCAATGATGTCGCCGAAATAATTGCATATTAAGGCTTTTTGGTGGAGCTTGGCCGCATCGATTGCAACGATGAGGACTTGCTCCAGGTTAACGCCCCTTAGCTGTTGACTGAACTTAGTTCCCTTACGGCCTTGAATGTGCGAGGATTTCCCCATGCGACTTTAACCTCCTGTGGTTGGTAGGTAAGATTGAAGCTTCCCTGTCAGGTGCTTCTTTCTTCGATAGTCGCTGGGGATTTCCTCTTTATATTTTGATTATATTACACGCCAGAAAG
>NZ_JAWDJI010000061.1:0-10991 GCF_032465655.1 Paenibacillus sp. 3LSP
ACGTATGAACTCAGTTGAACGAACTTAAAAGGACGCCGCCAGGCGTTTTTCTTATCGTGGCACAAGGTAAGGTTAGACGTAGGGAAAAGCGCTGACTTGTTTTTTGCCAATTTAATCATGTATAATGAGTTCAAGTGACTGGGTGCGGTGAATTATGAATTAAATGGCTTGTTCAAGAAGTTGGCTTCTGCCAGTGTAAGCGAGTACGGAGAACGTTTTACCAGACCGCTTGGTATGGATGAAGCTGTGGATTTTACTAGAACTTGATTGAACAACCATTTGATATGACTTTGAGAAACGGCGAGTTCGTCTTGATCAAGGCGATTGTTTATTCCTGCAATTTACAGGCTTTGGAATTTAGATGTAGCGTTTGGAGCTATTTCCATAGGGATTTTCGATACGACGTCCATAATAATAGGAGGGTTAGATTCACTTGTCTAAAAAAATAAATAATGAGAAATTGACGATTTTCGCATTGGGCGGCGTCGCAGAGATTGGGAAGAACATGTATGTCGTTCAATATGCCAATGACATTGTTGTCATCGACTCCGGACTTAAGTTTCCGGAAGAGGACATGCTCGGCATCGACATCGTCATTCCCGATATCACTTACTTGACGGAGAACCGCGATAAAGTAAGAGGCATCGTATTGACGCACGGCCATGAAGACCATATCGGCGGTTTGCCTTACGTGCTGAAGAACTTGAACGTTCCGGTTTACGGGACGAAATTAACTTTAGGTCTGGTTGAGAACAAACTGAAGGAAGCGGGACTGCTCGGCGAAACGAAACGCGTATTGATCAATGCCGATTCCGTGATTGAGCTTGGAACAACGATGAAAGCTTCATTCTTCCGGACGAATCATAGTATTCCGGATTCGGTGGGTGTATGCATCGAAACTCCGGAAGGAAATATCGTTCATACCGGTGACTTCAAATTTGATCATACCCCAGTCAATGATCAATATGCGGATTTGCACCGAATGGGCGAAATCGGGAAGAATGGCGTGCTAGCGCTGTTATCCGACAGTACTAATGCGGAGAGACCGGGCTTTACGCCATCGGAGAAGAATGTTGGCATCGTACTTAGCGATATTTTCCATAAAGCGAAGCAACGCGTAGTTGTAGCAACCTTCGCTTCCAATGTTCATCGGATTCAGCAAGTCATCGATGCGGCACACGCAACGAACCGGAAGCTGACCATCATTGGCCGCAGTATGGTGAACGTGGTGACAATCGCGGAAGAGTTAGGGTATCTGAACGTACCGGACGGAATCATCATTGAGCCGGAAGAAGTTAACAAGATGGCTGCAGATCGGGTTGTCATTTTGTGCACTGGTAGCCAAGGTGAACCGATGTCCGCCTTGACGCGGATGGCTCGCTCGACGCATCGCAAGGTTGATATTCTTCCAGGCGACACGGTTATCATCGCGGCAACACCGGTACCGGGTAATGAGAAGTACGTAGGCCGGACGATTGATGAATTGTTCCGCCTCGGAGCAGAAGTCATTTACAGCGGATCGAATTCCGGTGTTCACGTTTCGGGTCACGGCAGCCAGGAAGAGCTGAAGCTCATGCTGAACCTGATGCGGCCGAAATATTTTATTCCGATCCACGGGGAATATCGTATGCTGCGGAAGCATGCTTTGCTTGGGGAGTCGGTTGGTATTGATCCAGACAATATCTTCCTGATTGATATCGGGGATACGATTGAGATTCAGAACGGTGTAGCTCGCAAAGCTGGGAAAGTTCCAGCTGGTAATGTGCTCATCGACGGTCTTGGCGTAGGCGATGTCGGCAATATCGTATTGCGCGACCGCAAACTGTTATCCCAAGATGGGATCCTGGTTGTGGTTGTCACGCTGAGCAAGCAAGACGGAACAATTGTATCCGGACCGGATATTATCTCGCGCGGCTTCGTTTATGTACGTGAATCGGAAGGCTTGCTGGAAGAAGCGAACCGTATTGTCTCCAGTACACTGGAGAAGCTGATGAGCGAGAACGTAAACGAATGGGCTTCGTTGAAAACCAACGTGAAGGATGCCCTTGGCCGATTCTTGTATGAGCAAACGCGCCGTAGACCGATGATTTTGCCGATCATCATGGAAGTATAATGATGAATTAACCAACTTAAGCACACAGTCGCCCCTTTCCTGCCGGTTATTATGGACGGTTTCCGCAGGAAAGGGGCTTTTTGTCGTTTTCATGCGATATGGCGTGAGGTTCCTGATTTGAGGTCTCTCTTGCATAGATTGAAGAAGGTTGTCGGCATACTAAGGGCTGCATAGACAACGAGACTTCGTCGGATTGCCGACACCGAAAGGAAGGCTTAATCATGAATAAGCACTTAAGCAAATCAAGCGTTCGCAGTGAATCTGAACTTCCGCCAACGACCGAACCGGAGAAAAAAGAAGCCACAGTTCCAGAAATGATTCAGCAGCTCGGGCAAACGGCGGTGCCTACTTCCGGTGAATCGAATGTGTATTGCTTAACGATCATTGGTCAGATCGAAGGGCATTTAGTGCTTCCGCCGCAAAATAAGACAACGAAATATGAACACGTTATTCCTCAATTAGTGGCAGCGGAACAGAATCCGCGGATTGAAGGACTGTTAATTATATTAAATACCGTAGGCGGCGATGTGGAGGCGGGGCTTGCCATTGCAGAGATGATATCTTCCCTGTCCAAGCCTACCGTCACGGTTGTTATCGGCGGCGGGCATAGCATCGGTGTTCCGATTGCTGTGGCCTCCGATTATTCCTTGATCGCCGAAAGCGCCACGATGACCATCCATCCGATTCGCATGACCGGGCTCGTGATCGGAGTTCCTCAGACTTTTGAGTATATTGAGAAGATGCAAGAAAGGGTCGTGCGTTTTGTAACAACCCATTCGAAGATATCCGAGGAGAAGTTCAAGGAGCTGATGTTTAAGACGGGGGAATTAAACCGGGATATCGGTACAGCAGTTGGCGGCAGCGATGCAGTGAAGTACGGGCTAATTGATGCCATCGGCGGGATTGGGGATGGATTAGCCAAGCTGAATTCGATGATTGAATCGAAGCGACAAGCGAAGCAAGCAGGAGGGATAACCCAATGACGCATTATACGATCTTGCCGGAGGAGGCTTATTGGGAGAATGCCGAAAACCAGGCGGCGTACGGTGAAATCGAACTGAACGGCGTGCTGATGCAGGTGCGGATGGAGGAGGGCAATCGGGCGACCATCGTACGGCTGCTGCGCTGCCGACTGGAGGATTATTTGAACCCCGATCTGGCGCCCGGGCGGCAAATTACATTTTACCCCACGTTATTAAAGTGAGAATCTATGCCGGCGACGGCATCTTTTCTAGGCCCCCCTCGGTGAATATGGTATAATATTCATCTAGGGGGTGTTTTCGTTTTGCCACGGAAACGGAAGAAGAGGAAAGCTGCGATCGGCAGCATACTGAAATACGAAATATACGGAATCATCCTAATCACTTTATCGATTATCGCCTTGAGCGGGGAGGCTGCCGTAGGAAGGACGCTATCGAAAATGGCTGCGTTGATCCTCGGCAAATTTTATTTTGTGATCCCCTTAATTGGCATTTACATAGGACTAGCCGTCATGATCAACCGGAAATGGCCGAATCGCTGGAACGCTCGCCGCAGCGGTGTGCTGCTGGCAGTGTTAGCGCTGACGCTGATGAGCACCATTTCGGCCATGCAGCATAAGCTGGCGCCAGCCGTGCCTTTATCTACAGGTAATGTGCTGGGCCAGATTCACCGCGATCTGCAAACAGCGTTGTTCCAGCCTGCGGTGAGCGATGCCGGCATCAGCCTGCTGGGCCTGGATATTAGCGGCGGCTATGTTGGTGCACTTGAATTTGCTTTGCTTTATTCTTTGTTTGGCATGGCCGGTGCGAAGCTGATTATGATCGTACTGTTGGCGATTAGCTTCATGCTGGTGACCGGATTATCGTATGTGGATTTATTCCGAATGCTGAATTCCCGATTGGCCGTGCTGGCCGAAAACTTCGGAAAAAAAATGCGCATGCTTCGTCCGATCCCCGTGCGGAACAAAGCTAAACGAGCGGTGAAGAAGACAGAGCCTGTGGTTACCACTTATGATGATTCGGAGGATGAAGAATCTTCTCTCGATGAAGAAGCGGTGCCTGCTGCAAGCGGTAAGAAGCCGGTATTTTTCCAGCTGCTGAACTTCAAGGGAAGATCTGATGAACCAGTGGAAGCAGCGCCCATCGAAGATGAGAAGCCTGCGGTCGCGGAGTCTGCTGAGCAATCGGTGGATGCAGGAATCAACTGGAATGAAGTCAACTATATCGGCAGGGATGAGGACGAGTCTAGGAAGTCAGACGGATTTGCTGGCAGTGACACAGGGCCGATTATCCGTGATTTCTTCGACCACATTCAGCAGGAAAGCTTCCATCAAGATGAGGAACCCGATGAGGACGAGCCTGGGCTGCATAGCGCTCTCTCTCCTAGCGTCCCATTCGAGGAAACAGCACAGGATGTACTTGATCCAGTAGGAGAGGATATCTCCGGGGATAATGATAAATCCGGGCTTGGGAATCCTGCAGCCGATATGCTTGAGGGGGCTGGTGAGGCTGAGGGCGACGGACAAGCTGCGGCACCGCCGCCTGCGCCTAAGCCCGATCCGAAGCCGTACAAGCTGCCTTCGTTCCGGCTTCTGTCGAAACCGGCTGGGGCAGGGAAGTCCGGTGATCAAGCGGATTATATGCAAACCGCGCGGAAGCTGGAAGCTACGCTCGAAAGCTTTGGCGTGCGGGCCCGGGTGTTGGAGGTCGTACGCGGACCTGCGGTAACCCGTTACGAAATTCAGCCGGATATCGGTGTGAAGGTCAGCCGAATTGTTAACTTAACGGACGATATCGCCTTGGCTCTGGCAGCGAAGGATATCCGGATGGAAGCACCGATTCCAGGGAAATCTGCGATTGGAATCGAGGTGCCGAACAACGAGGTTTCGCTGGTGACGATGCGCGAGGTGATGGAGACGCCAACGTTTATGGAGGCGGAGTCTAAGCTAAGCATAGCGTTTGGGCGAGATATTTCCGGTCAAACGATCGTGGGCAATCTGGCGAAGATGCCTCACTTGCTGGTGGCCGGGGCTACCGGCTCCGGGAAGTCGGTGTGCATTAACGGCATTATCACCAGCATTCTGTTCAAAGCGAAGCCGGATGAAGTGAAATTTATGATGGTCGATCCGAAAATGGTCGAACTTAATGTGTATAACGGTATTCCGCATCTGCTCACTCCGGTTGTGACCGATCCGCGGCGCGCTTCACTAGCGCTGAAGAAGATCGTGGTGGAGATGGAGAAACGATATGAGTTATTCTCCAAATCGGGAGCGCGGAATATTGAAGGCTACAACCAAATGATGGCGGACCAACCTGAGGCGGTGTTGCCGTATATCGTGGTGATTGTCGACGAGTTAGCGGACCTCATGATGGTTGCAGCCAGCGATGTCGAGGATGCCATCGCTCGTTTGGCGCAGATGGCCCGGGCGGCGGGGATCCATCTGATCATCGCGACGCAGCGGCCTTCGGTAGACGTCATCACCGGCGTAATCAAAGCCAACATCCCGTCACGGATCGCGTTTGGCGTATCGTCTCAGGTCGATTCCCGAACGATTCTGGATATGGCTGGTGCCGAGAAGCTTCTAGGCCGCGGGGACATGCTCTATATGCCGATGGGCGCGTCTAAGCCGATCCGGGTGCAGGGGGCGTTTATGAGCGACCAGGAGGTCGAGGCGATTGTAAACTATGTGCGGGGGCAAGGCCAAGCCGAATACGACGAAAGCCTGGTACCTGAAGTGGATGAAGAAGTACAGGAGACCGAAGAAGTACAGGATGAGCTCTTTGATCAAGCCGTCCAAATCGTACTGGAAGCCAAGCAAGCCTCTGTTTCCTTGCTGCAACGACGGATGCGGGTTGGGTATACTCGTGCTGCGCGTCTGATCGACTCCATGGAGGCGCGAGGAATTGTTGGGCCATATGAAGGCAGCAAACCGCGGGAAGTGTTAATGTCCATCGATCAATATAAAATGGGAAGGATCTCTTCTTGATTCTGTAGAATCGAAGGGGGCCTTCCCTTTTCTTTAATTCGTCTAGCTTGAACCTTATGGGTGCATAGGAAGGGACAACGGTTGTCATACTAAAGTTACCCATCCTTGTAGAACAACTTCTAAGAAGAGAGGTAGAGCTAAACGTATGAAGAAAGCAAAGATCTGGTTTGCCTCCGGTTTAGTGCTGCTCTTGTTCGGAATCGGATACGGGGCCGACGTGCTCCGGCATACGCTTACCGAGGGCAAAGTCAATACTTATAAAGCGCAGCCCGCGTTCAGTGAACAGGTTATCGATTATGGAGCTTTCGGGAAGGACGTGTATGAGCTGCAAGGACGGCTCGCTTATCTCGGTTTTTATCATGGGAAGCTGGACAGTTATTTTGGACCCAAAACCCTCGAGGCGCTTAAATGGTTTCAGTCGGAATTTGGCATGAAGGTTGACGGACTCGCAGGTCCCAAAACGAAACTGAAGCTGTACAATGCCACAAAAAACTGGAAGCCAGGCATGGAGTACGCGAATACCGGCGGAAGCAAGAAGTCCCAAGACGGTGCGGCCAATAAGTCCAGTGGCGGCGGCAGCGTCAAAGCGGAATCCGAAGATCTATCCGCCTCGAACACTATGGGGCTGTCGGAGAACGATTTAAAAATTATGGCGAATGCGGTATACGGAGAGGCACGGGGGGAACCTTTCGAAGGGCAGGTTGCCGTAGCTGCGGTTATTTTAAACCGGGTGAAGTCGCCGAGCTTCCCTAACACCGTATCCGGCGTGATATTTCAGCCAGGCGCATTTACAGCCGTTGCCGACGGTCAAATCTGGCTGGAGCCAAACGAACAGGCACGTAAAGCTGTGCAGCAAGCGCTAAACGGCTGGGATCCAACCGGCGGTTGCTTGTATTACTTTAACCCAAAAACGGCGACATCGAAATGGATCTGGTCGCGTCCGCAGGTGAAGACGATCGGAGAGCATATTTTCTGCATGTAAATAGCTAAGTTTCGAAGGAGCAGCCGCTTGTCGTCAGGTTGCTTCTTTCCTTTGAATTGGTATAGAATGGAACTGACTTTCTTGTAAAGGAGTTTTGGCTTTGAACAAAACGCGATTTGAGCGCGGCACCGTAGGCCATATTCGTCTGCATGTCCTGCCGACCAACCGATTCAAAACTTTTGCCATTTCTCTATATGCGGGACTGCCGTTGCAAGAGCAAACGGTTACCGCAACGGCCCTTACTCCGTTCGTACTGCGCCGGGGTACGGAATCATATCCGGAAACGACGCAGTTCCGCGAGCAGCTGGAGCATATGTACGGAGCGGGCTTCGGCTTTGATGTATATAAACGCGGCAATTACCAAATGGTCCAGTTCCGTATGGACACGATTAATGATTCTTTTGTCAAAAGCAACGATTCCCTCTTGGGACAAAGCTTTGCTTTTCTAGGGGAAGTCGTAACCAAGCCGGCGAAGGAGAACGGGGTGTTCCGCACCGCCTATGTGAACTCCGAACGGGAGTCCGTTCGTAAGAAGCTGGAAGGGATCATTAACGATAAAATTCGCTATGCGGCTGAACGCTGTACAGAGGAGATGTTTAAGGACGATCCTTATCGTCTCCATCCGCTGGGGGAACGGAGCGAACTGGACGGCATAACGCCCGAATCCTTATACGCCTCCTACCAAAGCTGGCTGCAGCAAGCGCACCTGGATTTGTATGTGGTGGGCGACACGACGCTGGCCGAGGTGGAGGAGCTGGTTACCAAGCATTTTAGCTTGAATCGTTCAACCACTCCAGCATATAAGCCGGAGCAGGTGGATCTTCGAGGGAAGGAAGTTCGGACCGTAAAAGAAGTGCTCGACGTCAATCAGGGCAAATTGAATTTAGGTCTTCGTACACCGATCACTTATGGAGACGATCGCTATGCTTCCTTGCTGCTCTATAACGGCATTCTGGGCAGCTATCCACACTCTAAGCTGTTCCTCAATGTACGGGAGAAAGAAAGCTTGGCCTACTATGCCGCCTCTCGTTACGACGGGCATAAAGGCATCGTCAGCATTCAATCCGGCATTGAAATTGCCAATTATGAGAAAGCCCTTCGCATTATCGAAGCGCAGCTGGACAGCATGCGTGCTGGAGAAATCAGCGAGCTGGAGATGAGTCAGACGAAGGCGATGATCCGCAACAGCTTGCTGGAGATGCAGGATTCCGCTTTTGATATGATCGCCTATGACTTCAACCGCGTTCTGTCTGGTAAAGACCGGTCGGCGGAGGAACTGCTTCATCAAGTCGAGCAGGTTCAACCTAAAGATGTTGTAGCGGCCGCGGAAACCGTCCAGCTTGATACGATATACTTTTTGACAGGCCAGAAGGAGGGGTAGGCGGATGGAAACGATACGTTATGACGCTTTGCAGGAAACGCTGTATCGCGAAACGATGGACAACGGTTTGCAGGTGTATGTACTCCCAAAACCGGGCTTCCAGAAAACGTACGCCACGTTCGCGACCAAATACGGCTCAATCGATAACCATTTCCGGGTAGAAGGGCAAGACGACATTTCGGTTCCAGATGGTATTGCCCATTTTCTGGAGCATAAAATGTTTGAGGAGCCTGAAGGCGATATTTTTGCCACCTTTGCTTCCCAAGGCGCTTCCGCGAATGCGTTTACCAGCTTCGACCAGACGGTCTACCTGTTCTCGGCAACGGAGAAGATTGCGGCCAACCTGGAGACGCTGATTAATTTCGTACAGCATCCTTACTTTACCGACCAGAACGTCGAGAAGGAAAAAGGCATTATCGGCCAAGAGATCGGCATGTATCGGGATAACCCGGATTGGCGGGTCTATTTTGGCCTGATCGAAGCGATGTATAAGGTGCATCCGGTTCACATCGACATCGCCGGCACCGTAGAATCGATTGGCACCATTACCAAGGAAACGTTGTATACGTGCTACAATGCGTTTTACCATCCGAGCAACATGCTGTTGTTCGTCGTTGGCGGGGTAGATCCGGAGGAAGTGTTCAAGCTGGTCCGGGATAATCAAGCGAAAAAGGAATACAAACCGCAAGGATCCATCGAGCGGTTGTTTGATCCGGAGCCGCGTGAAGTGTCGGAGAAACGGCGGGAATCCCGCCTGCCGGTGTCGCAGCCAAAATGCTTATTTGGCTTTAAAGAGACGCGCCTCGGCTTTGCCGGCGAGGAATTGCTGCGCCGCGATCTGGCTACGAAGCTGGCACTGGATCTGCTGTTTGGGGCCAGCACGAAGCTGTACCAAAAGCTGTACGATCTCGACCTGATCTCTGACAGCTTTGGCCATGAATACAACAGCAACCCGAATTACGCGTTTTCGGCGATCGGCGGGGATACGAAGGATCCAGACCGGATGCTGGCTGTAATTAAGGAGGAAACTGAGGCGGTGCTCGCTTCCGGATTCCGTCAGGAAGATTTTGAACGGGCGCGCAAGAAGAAGATCGGTGGATACTTGCGCATGTTGAACTCGCCGGAGAACATCGCTCACGAATTCACCCGTTACAAATTCCGCGGCGGCGATCTGTTTACGGTCCTTCCGATTTATGAATCGCTGACCTTGGAAGAGATTAACGCGCGGCTGCGCGAGCATATCGATTGGGAGCAGCTTGCCGTCTCGATTGTGGTGAGCCCGTAAATGCAGACCAATCATGGGATAGGAAAAAACATCGCGGACATGACCGTCCTCATCACTGGAGCAAGCCGGGGGATCGGCGCCGAGGTGGCGCTGCGGTTCGCTTCGGTGGGCATGAACGTGGTGATTCACTATATGAATTCTCACGAAGCGGCGAATGAGGTAGCCCGCAAATGCTTGGAGCTTGGAGCCAAGGCTTATACAGTTGCGGCGGATCTGCGCAGCAAGGAGCAAATCCTGCGGATGAAGGAACGGCTCGACAATTACGGGTTGTATCCCGACATATTGGTCAACAACGCGGGCATCTCGCATTATGCACTCTTGTCCGATGTGACCGAAGACGAATGGGACGACATTATGAACGTCAATTTAAAAAGTGTGTTTCTCTGCAGCCAGCTGTTTATGCCGCATATGATCAGCCAACGCTTCGGGCGTATTATCAACGTTTCTTCCGTTTGGGGAATCACGGGTGGCTCTTGTGAGGTTGCCTATTCGGCAGCCAAAGGCGGAGTTAATGCATTTACCAAAGCGCTGGCCAAGGAACTGGCCCCCTCCGGTGTTACGGTGAATGCCGTCGCTCCAGGAGCGGTGAAGACCGAGATGATGGAGCGGTTTGATGCGGAGGAGTTGCGGCAGTTGGAGGAGGATATTCCCGTAGGACGGCTGGGTTCACCGCAGGAGATCTCCTCATTAGTTTATTTTTTGGCGCTGCCGGAATCCGGTTATATCACCGGGCAAATCATCAGCCCCAACGGCGGCTGGATTACCTGAGTCCGATGTTTTCACAGGTTTTGGATTAAGTGTTGGAGCTCGGCGCGCGCATAAATTCCCCGGGATTTTCGCATATTACGACTGTTGATTTTAAATCGCCAAGCGAAGGAGGATTTTCATGTCAACAGTACTCAAAAATTTTGATACATGGAAGAAATTCCTGGGTGATCGCGTCAAGCATGCGGAAAATGCCGGCTTCAGCGAAGAGGAAATCACCAACCTCGCATACGAAATCGGCGGTTTTCTGGACGACAAAGTGGATCCGCAAAACGAATCCAACCGCGCGCTCAAAGAAATTTGGGATGTGGGTACGGAAGAAGAGCGGAAGACCATCGCTCGTCTGATGGTGAAGTTGGCCAAGAAAAACGCATAGTTCGATCTTTGGAAAAGCTCCCGCTTCGGGAGCTTTTCCCCCATTTTCTCGATAGTGTAAAATCTCTGTGGGTGTAGGAATTGGAAAAAGCGGATATAGAAAAAGAGCTTCTCCCTTGGTAA
>NZ_JAWDJI010000062.1:0-11238 GCF_032465655.1 Paenibacillus sp. 3LSP
CAAAAACGAGGCGGAAGGCCTCTCCCACCCCGAAATTTTATAAATTCTATAATGTCAAAAAAACCGATGCCTGCAAATCAGGCATCGGTTTCTGGGAATACAGCACATATCTGGTTATTCAAAGATAGACAGCCGCTATTTGAGGAAGCTGCGAATCCGCTGCGCTTCTTGTTCACTTGGCGGCACCAGCGGCAAACGAACCGTTCCTACTGGATGGCCGGTTTCATTTAATGCATACTTCACGGCTACTGGATTCGGGCATTCAAACAACACCTTAAATAACGGCAGAAGCTCGCGATGCAACTGGCTTGCCCGCTCTACGTTCCCATTAAAGAATTGTGCAACCATTTCTTTGATGGAACGGCCTGCGACATGGCTGGCCACGCTAATGACACCGTAAGCTCCGACCGCCATCGCTGGAAGTGCCGAGGCATCATCACCCGAATAAACCTTAAAATGCTCCGGCGCCTGGGCAACGATCATAGCAACCTGATCCAGAGGCGCGCATTCCTTGGTCCCCACGATATTTGGGATTTGCGCCAGCCGCAGCGTCGTTTCCACGCTCAAGCTGACAACTGTACGGCTAGGCACGTTGTACACGATAACCGGCAGGCTGGTTACAGCCGCAATCGCTTCGAAATGGCGGAAAAGGCCTTCCTGATTCGGCTTATTATAATACGGAGCGACCAGCAAAATCCCGTCTACTCCGCATTTTTCAGCTTCACGCGTCAAATGAACGGAATGAGCAGTATCATTGCTTCCTGTGCCAGCAATAATTTTGCAGCGTCCGGCTGCATGTTTTACCGCGAAGGCAAACAGCTCAAGCTTTTCTTCATCCGTTAGTGTAGGGGACTCCCCCGTCGTTCCGCTTACGACCAAACTGTCAGATTGCTGCTCCTCCACCAAATAGTCGATCAGGCTTGCGGTTTGGTCCCAGTCAATTTTTCCTTGATCATTAAAAGGCGTTACCATGGCTGTAATCATTCTTCCGAAATCAATCACGCCATATCCTCCTCCCGTCTCCCGCTTCGCTTATTTATTGCCGTCTTCTCAGTATGCCTTCAATTTCCTTAAGCGATGAATTCACATGCTTGGTTAGCGACCCAGTTCGAACTTCGCATGCAACGCTCGCAGCGCCTGCACCATATCGTCCTTCCGCACCAAAACCCAAATCGTAGTATTCGAATCAGCCGATTGCAAAATCTGAATGCCCTGCTCGGTCAGAGCCTCAACGATCTTGGCCATAATTCCAGGTACGCCGTTAATGCCGCCGCCGATGACGGACACCTTGGCGCATCCCGTGCATATTTGCGGTGAAAGGTCCAGCGATCTCAACACCGCTTCTGCCTTCGCCGAATCTTTATCAAAGACCGTATAAACGACACCGGTTGGGGTCACATTAATAAAATCAACACTAATGTCGTTCTCTGCCATGGATTTAAAAACTTGCAGCTGTAGATGATGCGGGCCGTTGCCAACGGATTCCACCCGGATTTGCGTCACGTTCGCCACATAGGCAATCCCAGTCACGTAACGATCCACAATCCCCAGTTGTACGTCCTTAAAACCTTCGGGGTTAGCAACCAATGTTCCTTCCCCTTGCGAAAAAGTCGAGCGAACCCGTACCGGAATTCCTGCTTGCATCGCAATTTCTACAGCGCGGGGATGAATAACTTTAGCCCCTTGATGCGCCATGTTGCAGATTTCTGCGTAGCTGACGTATTCCAGCGGCTTCGCATCCTCGACAATCCGGGGATCCGCAGTTAAGATCCCGTTCACATCGGTATAAATATCAACCATTTCGGCGTGTAACGCAGCCCCTAACGCCGTAGCCGAGGTATCGCTACCTCCACGCCCCAGCGTTGTGAAGTCGCCGTCTTGATTTTGACCTTGAAACCCTGTCACAATCACGACATCCTTCTGCTGCAGTTCTTCCAGCACCCGTGTCGGAACGATATCCAGAATTCTCGCATTGCCAAACTGGCTGTCCGTTCGGAATCCAGCTTGAGCTCCAGTCAAGACGACCGAAGAGATGTGCTGCTCAGCTAGCAAGCTGCACAGCTTGGCTGCAGAAATAATTTCGCCGCAAGCCATCAGTAAATCTTGTTCGCGAGGGGGTAAATAGCAATCCCCTTCAGACACCAAATCAAGCAAGGTGTCCGTTGCGTAAGGATCCCCTTTTCGGCCCATAGCCGAAACCACCACGACGAGCCGGAAACCGTTATCCAGTTCCCGGCGTACGTGTGAGATGACATGCTCTCTCGCTTCTTTCGTCGAAAGAGACGTGCCACCGAATTTTTGCACCAAAATGCGCATGGATATTCCTCCAGTTAATAAGTGCGGAGTAAAGCGATGACTTCATTCCGTTAGTAATAGCAAGATTAACGAACCCAGAGCTTCGAAAACATACCCCTTCGCCGCAATGATCTCCGCGATGGTATACGGCATTCCATGCTGCGCCTTTGAGCAATTTGTTCCGATACTTCCCACCTATATTGAGTCCGTCCTGTAAAGATCACGGCGTGAAACAACCCGAACGGTGCTTCATACATGGTATGCCGGCTGCGCAACGTTATCCATGAAAACGTTCGATAATTAACGGTTGCAGCTGTTTGCCTTCAAGCGCGGCATAGCATGTTTCAGGAATCAGTTCCATATTTGCTACGAGCGAATTCGGTTTGCCGGTCGGATTGTCTTGACCAAACGGAACGAAATATACGTTCTTGGCCACAATTAATTTCGCGATATTTGCCAAATTAAAACCTAAACCGTCATTCGTCGACATCGCGATGACAAGCGGTCGCCCGTTTCTCAGCTGGGCTTTAGCGGCCATCAATACGGGACTATCCGTTATCGCATTCGCCAGTTTGCTCGTCGTCGTTCCCGTGCAAGGAGCGATAACCAACACGTCCAGCAGCTTGCTTGGACCCAGCGGTTCGGCTTCGACAATTGAAGAAATAATATCATTCCCGGTAATATCTTTCAACTGTTTGCGCCAATCCTCCGATTTACCGAAACGGGTGTCGGTCGTCAGTACCGACTGGGATATGATCGGCACAACCTTCGCCCCTCCGTCAATAAATCGTTGGATCTGTGGCATTACCTCAGCAAACGTACAATGCGAGCCCGTAATGGCGTAACCTACCGTTTTACCCTGCCAATTCACTGTTCATCCCCCCGTGATTGATACTCATCCATAATCGACTGACAAATCGTGTTCGCCATAATAATTCCAGCCGATTTGGGAGCGACGATTCCGGGGAGGCCAGGGGCTAAAATCGCCTTCACTCCGCGCTTCTCAGCGAAACGGAAATCCGTTCCACCAGGCGCCGAAGCCAGGTCGATAATCACCGCCGTACGGGGCAGTTTCGAGATGATTTGCGCTGTGACTATCATAGTCGGAATTGTGTTAAAAATCAAGTCAACATCCCCTGTGTTGGCGGCCAAATCCCTTGTCACAAAAGGCTTCCAACCCATTTGCACCGCCCTGGCCACATCAGCTTCACGACGTACCCCTACCCTCACATTCGCTCCCAAACCTTGCAGCGTTCTTGCCAGCGTAAACCCTGTCCTCCCGATCCCAAGTACGATACAGTTCGAACCGTGAATCGTGATGTCCGTGTTCTGAATCGCCATCATTACTGCGCCTTCCGCCGTTGGAATCGAGTTATAAATGGCGACGTCATCACGTTCGAGCACCTCGATGATCCGGAAGCCGTGCTCCTCGCCCATTTGCTTTAGGAAGCTCTTGGCAATACCGGTATAGACCAGCGTGCTTGTTCGGACGGAGGCAAACCATTCCCGTTTAATGACCAGTTGTTCTGTAGAGAACGGCGCCGGGACGACACCGTGATCATCGCAACCGATTACCGGAAGGATGATTACGTCCGCGCCGGCCAGCAAGCCGGGGCTTAACGTCTCCTGCGAGACTCCTTTAAGGGGTGTTTCCCATCGGTCGAATCCAACAACCCGTACTGTAGCATCCAGCTCGACACATTTGTTGATGACCTCCACCTGCCGGGCATCCCCACCGAGGAATACAATTGTGATTCCGGTCAGCATTCTTAGACGGCACTCCTTCCAAGCAACACAGTATAGACCATCTTATGCCGCGGCCTACGAAGTGGTGAAAGTCTAGAATGCGTTGCGAAGCTGACGATGTGTATATCGTCATAGCAAACCTTTCCAGCAATTTTGTAGGATGTATCCCATATTATTACAGGTGGTGGAGTGAGTTGAGAAAGCCAGGAAAACGGGCTGTGATTTATGCAATTTTTTTGATGATTCTTTTGATATTGGCGTTTGCAGGATCTGTTGTTATTTCCTCACCGGAGCGGCAAGCGTCAGAGGTCGAACCATTCACCTCGCCTATACAAAGGCTGGGCGAAGCGGATCCCGCAGAAAGTGCTCTCTTGACGCCCGATACGATGAAAGCGGATTTCGATTACCTTATAAGCACGCTGGAACAGGTTCACCCGTCACTGATCGACGGATGGCAGAGAGAGCAACGAAAAAAAATACGGGATACTTACCGGATGATTCAAGCAGGTCCGCTGCCCATAAGCCGTTTTTATATCTCCGCTGTAGAAATGATCGGGCAACTGCATGACGCCCACACGAGCATCAACCCTTATTCCCCTTCCCTTTCCTATTTGGAGCTGCCGTTATACTGGACTGCGGAAGGCCCGGTGGTGATTCGATCAACGCCGTTGTTACAACGGGGCGACCTTTTACTTGAGTTAGGCGGGCTAACCCCTCCACAGTTATTAGACGAGCTGTCCAAGGTAGTGCCAACTGAAAATGAACATTGGTTAAAAATCATGGGAAGGCCCATGCTAGCTCATCCGTTAACCCGTTTAACGGTCACTTGTATCTATTGATCTCCCCCAAAACGTTCAGCGCCGCAAATGTCTTTGCCGTCACCTTCAAAGATAATGGGCTGGCCACTTTGATCGGAGAACCAACGGGCAATCAGCCATCTTGTTATGGAGATATATTCGTGTTTAAGATGCCTCACTCCGGATTTCAATTTACCGTATCTTATAAACATTTTTCTCGACCGGATCAACGCTTGACCCACGAAACCTCCTTAGAACCGGATATCTATGTTCCAACAACACGCCAAGACATTATCGGCGGAAGAGATGCCCAAATGGAAAAGTTAATGGAGATCATTACTGCAGCAAAATAAGGGACTTTTCGGGCCTTATTTCAGCGAAATTCTTCTAAGCGCAAAAAATAGAGGACATTTTAGGCCTTATTTGGAGCGGAACCCACCATAACCGCCACTTTTGAATGCGATAAATGAAAATAAGGGTAAAAAAGTCCGCTATTCCCGGCCATATCCCTCTCCTAACCGAAAATAAGAACCTTTTTTACCCTTATTCTTCAACACCTGAACATAAACATGCTACTCAGGTTAAACGTGCCTCAGTCCCTTACTTCGTGCCTGTATGCCCAAACCCGCCGGCGCCGCGAACCGTCTCCGACAGCTTGTCTACCTGCACGAGGTTCACCTCGGGAACGATCTGGAACACCATTTGCGCAATCCGTTCATTCCGCCGGATCACGAACGGTTCCTGACCAAGATTGATCAGCAGCACCTTGATTTCGCCGCGGTAATCTGCATCGATGGTGCCCGGCGTATTCAGGCACGTAATCCCGTGCTTCAACGCCAGCCCGCTGCGCGGTCGAATTTGCGCCTCTAAGCCGCCGGGCATCGCGATCGCGATCCCGGTCGGTACGAGGGCGCGTTGCCCTGGCTGGAGCGTCAGCTCCTCTGTAACGGCGGCGTAGAGGTCAAAGCCGGAAGCCAGCTCCGACATTTTACGCGGCAGCTCAATATCTTCATTTCCTGCCAAACGGTTAATTTGCACTTCAAACGACAAGCTCATCTCTCCTAACTCCCGATATCACGCGATCAGACGCCCCCACCATGGCAAGCGAAAATGGATGACTAAACATGCCCTTCAATACTTGGTTGACATCGTCCATCGTCACCGCCTCAATGCGGGCGATCATTTCATCTAAAGAATAATGTTTGCCGATCATCAGCTCATTTTTGCCAAGTCGATTCATGCGGCTTCCGGTGCTTTCTAAGCTCAAAATCAAGCTGCCCTTCAGCTGTTCCTTCCCCTTGCTTAGCTCGTTTGGAGTAATCCCGTTCACCGACACATCGTGCAGGATTTCCTTGGTCAAATCCAGCACTTCCTTCGTCTGACGCGGCGCGGTTCCCGCGTACACTGTAAACAGTCCGCTGTCAGCGTGCGAGCTGTGATACGAGTACACCGAGTAGGCTAACCCGCGTTTCTCACGGATTTCCTGAAAGAGTCGCGAGCTCATGCCGCCGCCAAGCGCATTGTTCAGCAGCACCATCGCATACTGCTTCTCATCCCCGATCGGCAATCCGGGGAAGGACAAGCAAATATGGTTCTGCTCGGTCTTCTTGCGGTGGAACTTCAATCCGCCCAAGAACTCAGGCGCGGCCATTGGGCCGGAGCTTCCCCGATTCGAAAAATCACCGAAATATTGCTCCAGCAGGTCAATCACCTGTTCATCGATATTCCCTGCCACGCTAATGACCGTATTCTCGATCGTATAGTGCTCGCGCATGTATTCTCGCAGGTGTTCGGATTCCATAGCGCGCAGCTTCTCCTCCGTCCCTAGAATCGGAAGAGCCAGCGGATGGTCTCCGTAGGCTGCCTGCGTTACAAGATCGTGGACCATATCATCCGGCGTATCTTCGTACATGGAGATTTCCTCGACGATGACGTTTTTCTCTTTCCGCAGCTCTTCCGCATCGAACAAAGAATGGAAAAACATGTCGGACAACACGTCAACCGCAATCGGTAAATGCTCATCCAGCACTTTCGCGTAATAGCAGGTATATTCCTTGGACGTAAACGCGTTAACGTTGCCGCCAATCGCATCAAACTGTTCTGCGATGTCCTTGGCGCTGTAGCGTTCCGTCCCTTTAAACAGCATGTGTTCGATAAAATGCGAAATTCCGCCCCGCTCAGGGCGTTCATTGCGGGAGCCAGTTTTGACCCAAATCCCGAACGAGACCGAACGGCACGTTGGGATCTTCTCCATGACTACCCGAAGGCCGTTTTTCAATTGCGTTTTCTTCACGAAAGGCCCTCCTAAATGTTATGCGATGCGTTGGTTAGCGTCGTTAATAAATGCATCCCTATCCTACCAAAAAAAGGCGGAAAGCTCAACTCTACGGCACAGGAACTTCCACTCGGTCCGGCGACAGCGTTTGTTCCACGGTTCCGAGCACCAACCCTTTGCTGCGAATGGCCTGAATCATCCCTTCCAGCGCGTTGCGGCTGGCCGCCGTCGGATGCATCAAGATCAGCGTTCCCGGCCCTACATTATTGCTAATCTTACTCACGATGCTGGTTGCGGGCGGATTTTTCCAATCTACGGTATCCACCGTCCACAAAACCGTCTTCAGCCCCTGCTCTGCTGCCAGCTTGACGGTCTGCATATTATAATCGCCTGAAGGCGGCGCGAACCAGCGATTTTCCACGCCCAGCTTCTCCTTCAGCAGCTCCTTCGTTTTGGAGATCTCCAGCCGTGCCCGCGTTTGTTCCAGCTGGCTCATATTCGGATGCGAGTAGGCGTGGTTTTCGATTTGATGGCCACGCCGTTTGATTTCAGCCGCAAGCTCCCCGTTCTTCTTCAGCCAGCTGCCATCGAGAAAAAAGGTCGCCTTGACCTTCTGCTGATCCAACGTATCCAGCATCGGCACCAGGTATTCATTGCCCCAGGCCACATTGATCATGAGCGCTGCCATCGGCTTGTTCGGGTTCCCCCGGTAAATCGGCTGCGGCCCTAGATCCTCGAGATTTACCTTTGGCCGAAGCTCCCGATACACATACTCGATGTTCGCGCCCTCCGGCAACAATTTGGCTTTCTCATAGGTACGTTCGATATCTACCTCTCGACCGTTATAGCCGGGAATCGCTTTCCAGACCCGGTCGACCACCGCGTCAATCGGCTCGATCCGCTGCTTCTCCGCCTCTTCCCGGATCTTGTCCAGCAACGGATCCGTATCCTTCGCTGTCCCGCCGCTAGTCGGGTCAGGCTGGTCCTGAGCGCCCAAGTCACCGGTCAAGTCATGAATCAGGCGAAAAGCGTAGCTGTCTTCTCCCGAGCTTTTGGCAACAAAAGCCCGAATGCCGGCAAACTGCCCCAATATCATCATCAACGCAATGCAGATCGCGATGACTGCAAACTTGTTCCGCCCCATGCTAACAGCTCATCCCCTTAAACGGTTTTTGTCCCCATCATATGTTGACAAGCCTAGGGATATGCGAAAACAATAAAAAAGAGCCAGAATTTAATTATTCTGTCTCTTTTCCCGCAAGGGTTGCCTGCGTCGATAGATTATAAATTTATTTGGATGGAGTTTTGTCCGTTTCGGCGGTTAATACCGCTTTGCGGGAAAGATTAATCCGTCCTTGGTTGTCGATCTCGGTCACTTTCACCGTTACCGTATCACCGATCGCCACAACGTCTTCAACTTTGGCGACGCGTTCCGTTGAGAGTTGCGAAATATGCACTAAGCCGTCTTTACCTGGCAAAATCTCAACGAATGCACCAAATTTCTCGATCCGTTTGACGGTCCCGACGTAAATCTCGCCGACCACCACTTCTTTAACGATCCCTTCAATGATCGAACGCGCTTTGTTGTTCATCTCTTCATTGGTAGAAGCGATGTACACACGGCCATCTTGCTCGATATCGATCTTCACGCCGGTTTCTTCGATGATCTTGTTGATGATCTTGCCGCCGGCTCCGATAACATCGCGAATTTTGTCCGGATTGATTTGCATGATCGTAATCTTCGGCGCGTAAGGGGACAGATGCTCCTTCGGCTTCTGGATCCGTTCCATCATTTTGGACAAGATAAACAGTCGACCTTCTCTCGCTTGCTTCAAAGCATCGGACAAAATTTGCCGGTCAATGCCGTCAATTTTGATATCCATTTGGATAGCGGTAACACCTTCCGCAGTACCAGCCACTTTGAAGTCCATATCGCCAAGATGATCTTCCATCCCTTGGATGTCAGTCAAGATCGATACATGTTCGCCGTCTTTAATCAGACCCATCGCAACCCCGGCAACCGGAGCTTTAATTGGTACGCCTGCATCCATCATCGCCAGCGTACTGGCGCAAATGCTTGCCTGCGAGGTCGAACCGTTAGATTCCAACACTTCCGATACGAGACGAATCGTATAAGGGAATTCGGATTCCGGCGGAATCACCTTCGACAACGCGCGTTCGCCCAATGCGCCGTGACCGATTTCGCGGCGGCCTGGAGCCCGTAATGGACGAGCTTCGCCAACGCTGAACGGCGGGAAATTATAGTGGTGCATGAAGCGTTTCGACTCTTCGAGGTCAATCCCATCGAGAATTTGAACATCGCCCAATGCTCCAAGGGTACAGATGCTTAGCGCTTGCGTTTGCCCGCGCGTGAACAGACCGGAGCCATGCGTACGCGGCAGCAGGCTGATATCGCATTCAATTGGACGAATCTCGTCCAGTTTACGACCGTCAGGGCGTACTTTTTCATGAGTGATCAACCGGCGCACTTCTTCCTTAACGATGTCGTGAAGTACTTCCTTCACATCGGCGAGCAGCTCCGGCGTTTCTATGTATTTCTCTTCGAAATGAGCTACCGTTTCGTCGTTAATCGCGTCAATCGCATCCTGACGAGCATGCTTCTCAGCGATCTTCACCGCTTCAATCAAGCGATCTTGGGCATAAGCGCGAACCTCACGGTTCACTTCTTCATTTACCGTATGCAACTGAACTTGCATCTTTTCTTTACCGGCGACTTTTACGAGATCTTCAATGACGGCAACGATCCGTTTGATCTCTTCATGGCCAAACATAATGGCTTCCAGCATCACTTCTTCTGGAACTTCGTTCGCTTCCGCTTCTACCATCATGATAGCGTCCTTCGTGCCGGCAACCACGACGTAAATGTCGCTCGCTTCCTGCTGGGCTACGTCCGGGTTAATGACGAATTCCGCGTTTACCCGGCCTACAGCCACGCCTCCGATTGGCCCGTTAAACGGAACATCGGAAATGCTCAGCGCTGCAGAAGTCCCGATCATGGCGGCAATTTCCGGTTCGCAGTCCTGATCCACACTCATGACCAGGTTTACGATTTGCACATCATTACGGAAGCCTTCCGGGAAGAGCGGACGAATTGGACGGTCGGTCAAACGGCTGGCCAGAATCGCTTTTTCACTTGGACGTCCTTCCCGTTTAATAAAGCCGCCGGGAATTTTACCGACTGCATACAGTTTCTCTTCATAATTGACGGTTAACGGGAAAAAGTCCAAATCCTTAGGTTCGGAAGAAGCCGTAACCGTACAAAGCACCGCCGTATCGCCGTAGCGGACCATGACCGCCGCATTCGCTTGCTTCGCTAATCGGCCGGTTTCCAGAATGAGAGGTCTTCCTCCCAAATCCATTCTCACTTCAGTCTGCATGAAATCCCTCCTTATCACCAATACAAGTTCGGTACTGAGTTCATTATTTCCTGCTTTTCACCAATTCATAATGAGAAGCGGCGTTGACAAGAGAAGAATGTCCTCATAACAAAAGCTCCTGACGGAGCTCTTCATGGAAGCTTATCGCAACAAAGCCTAATTTGTAAAAAGCAACCCGGCTGCACACCACACGCTTCGCCAGCGTCCGCCATGCAACTAGGCTGCTTTTGTACAAACTTGTTTAATTAACGACGCAATCCAAGTTTCTCAATCAAAGCGGAGTAACGATTTACGTCTTTGTTCTTCAAGTAAGCCAACAACTTACGACGTTGACCAACCATCTTCAGAAGACCGCGACGGGAATGATGGTCCTTCTTGTGTGTACGCAAGTGGTCCGTCAAATTCACAATGTTCTCCGTAAGGATAGCAATTTGCACCTCAGGGGATCCGGTATCGGACTCATGAGTTCTGTGCTCTTGGATCAATTGTTGTTTACGTTCTTGAGTCAATGCCATCCTGTTCACCTCCTTTATCTCAAATCGCCGTTAGCCTCGTCGCCGGCGGTGAAACCGTGCAACCAAGCCAAGGTTCTCGCTGCCAATTGGAAAAAACATGTTCTTCCGCATGACAACGTTACATAGTATACCACAGCCGATGGGCAAAGTAAATGCCGCGCGATCACTCAGTTAAAATGTTACTAAAGAGGCATCGGTTCACTCACATCGAA
>NZ_JAWDJI010000063.1:0-2066 GCF_032465655.1 Paenibacillus sp. 3LSP
ACCCCTTCTCCCGAAGTTACGGGGTCATTTTGCCGAGTTCCTTAACGAGAGTTCTCTCGCTCACCTTAGGATTCTCTCCTCGACTACCTGTGTCGGTTTGCGGTACGGGCCGCTGTTTTCTCACTAGAAGCTTTTCTCGGCAGTGTGACATCAGGAACTTCGGTACTATTATTTCCCTCCCCATCACAGCTTGTCCTTAAGAAAAGAAGCATTTGACTCCTCTTCAGACTTACTGCTTGGACAGACATTTCCGATCGTCTGCATTCCTTAGCCTCCTGCGTCCCTCCATTGCTCAAACAAAAACAACGGGTACAGGAATATCAACCTGTTATCCATCGCCTACGCCTATCGGCCTCGGCTTAGGTCCCGACTAACCCTGGGCGGACGAGCCTTCCCCAGGAAACCTTAGTCATTCGGTGGACAGGATTCTCACCTGTCTTTCGCTACTCATACCGGCATTCTCACTTCTAAGCGCTCCAGCAGTCCTCACGATCTGCCTTCGACGCCCTTAGAACGCTCTCCTACCAATACACCTAAAGGTGTACTCCACAGCTTCGGTAATATGTTTAGCCCCGGTACATTTTCGGCGCAGGGTCACTCGACTAGTGAGCTATTACGCACTCTTTAAATGGTGGCTGCTTCTAAGCCAACATCCTAGTTGTCTGTGCAACCCCACATCCTTTTCCACTTAACATATATTTTGGGACCTTAGCTGGTGGTCTGGGCTGTTTCCCTTTCGACTATGGATCTTATCACTCACAGTCTGACTCCCGGATATGAATGAATGGCATTCGGAGTTTATCTGAATTCGGTAACCCGAGATGGGCCCCTAGTCCAAACAGTGCTCTACCTCCATCATTCTCAATTCCGAGGCTAGCCCTAAAGCTATTTCGGAGAGAACCAGCTATCTCCAAGTTCGTTTGGAATTTCTCCGCTACCCACACCTCATCCCCGCACTTTTCAACGTACGTGGGTTCGGTCCTCCAGTGCGTTTTACCGCACCTTCAACCTGGACATGGGTAGATCACATGGTTTCGGGTCTACGACTACATACTCAAACGCCCTATTCAGACTCGCTTTCGCTGCGGCTCCGTCTCTTCAACTTAACCTCGCATGCAATCGTAACTCGCCGGTTCATTCTACAAAAGGCACGCCATCACCCATTAACGGGCTTTGACTTGTTGTAGGCACACGGTTTCAGGTTCTATTTCACTCCCCTTCCGGGGTGCTTTTCACCTTTCCCTCACGGTACTGGTTCACTATCGGTCACTAGGGAGTATTTAGCCTTGGGAGATGGTCCTCCCGGATTCCGACGGAATTTCTCGTGTTCCGCCGTACTCAGGATCCTCCTAGGTGTCTTCCACATTTCGTCTACGGGGTTTTTACCCTCTTTGACTGACTTTTCCAAGTCATTCGACTATCTGAAAGAACGACCATATCGGAGTCCTACAACCCCAACAAGCAAGCTTGTTGGTTTGGGCTTTTCCCGTTTCGCTCGCCGCTACTCAGGGAATCGAATTTTCTTTCTCTTCCTGCAGGTACTTAGATGTTTCAGTTCTCTGCGTCTACCTCGAATGTGCTATGTATTCACACAATCGTAACATCCTATTAAAGATGCTGGGTTCCCCCATTCGGAAATCTCTGGATCATAGCTTACGTACAGCTCCCCAAAGCATATCGGTGTTAGTCCCGTCCTTCATCGGCTCCTAGTGCCAAGGCATCCACCGTGCGCCCTTATTCACTTAACCTTATCAACCTTGCGGTTGGGTTTTGATCCTTCTTCTAGCGATAGAAGTTAGATCAAGAAAATAAGCAATTGAACTTATTAAAAAACTCATTCAACGCGGTGTTCTCGGTTTGTATTACTTACATTTACTTCAAATATCCAGTTTTCAATGAACAAAAGTGTTTGAGAGTAAACCTCTCAAAACTGAACAAAGTAAAAACAAATTGTGTAGTCTCCGTAATATTCCTTAGAAAGGAGGTGATCCAGCCGCACCTTCCGATACGGCTACCTTGTTACGACTTCACCCCAATCATCTATCCCACCTTAGGCGGCTGGCTCC
>NZ_JAWDJI010000064.1:0-1444 GCF_032465655.1 Paenibacillus sp. 3LSP
GCAGTCCTGATTTCCATGTAAAATTTTGCTTATCATTATTCTAACTGCGCCACTCGAACCTCGATTCGTTTCCAGACATAACGGCTGGGAAAGTCCCTCGCAAGCTTGAGTAGGATAGAGCGACCATGCCGAATGAGCGTTGCGGCGCAATAAAAGAATTCCAGACGGAACCGGGCAATCGTATAGCCTTGATGGACTGGCTCACAGCAGTCACGTTTGAAGCGCTCGAACAAATTGTAGGCCAGCAGCTTGATCAGCAGATCCAGACCATTGGCTTTGAAATCACCTGTCGCAATGCGATCGATGGAAAACCCGTTCTTGGCTTCCTTAATGTAATTTTCCATGCAGCAGCGCTGATTGTAGAATCGCCACAAATCGATCGGTTCCCATTCCAGATTAGTCACCATGGCTTCGTACTGCCAGTCCGAATCGAATACAATGCGGCCTTGGCCCTCCTCGAACACTTGCGCCTTACGGATGATCGCTACACGACGCGCCTTGTTCCAGGAGGTCGCTTGGTAGATCAAGCAAATACCTTCGATGATCCACTCTTCGTCGACATATCGCGTCCAGTAACGACAAGCCCCAACTTCCTTGGCCAGCCGCTGGGTCCATTTCAGCTTGCCGACATAGCCGATGTGGTGCTGCTCCCACAAGCTGTAAAAATCTTCACCGCCAAAGCCTTTGTCGAACCTTGCGTACTTCACTTTGTGTTCGTCGAGCAGTCTAAAGGTTTGCCGCAGGAAGTCGGCCGCATCGGTGGAAGAGTGCGTATTGCCCGGTCGAAGCACGGCGTTCAAGTTTAGTCGGCTCTGGCCTTCAAAGGCAAGCAGGGGATGATAGCTCTTACGCCCGGGCTTGTGTGGATTTGTGCCTTTGGCCGCGCCGGACTGATCGCCATACACGGTCTCTACCGTGGAATCCAGATCGAGAATCAGCTCAGGTGGCAAGCAGGGTCGAATGATCTCTTGATTCAGCCTCCGCAGTTCGTTAACCAGAGAGGGACAGAAACGACCAAGCGGATCAATTCCTTGTACAACAGACTGTGATGCGGGCAGCGGCCGCCGAGAAAGCGCCTCAGCAGCACGTCGCTTTGCAAACGACGGAAATGAAAAATCCGTTCGCAGCCAAGCATCCAGCCAACGATGAGATAGAGCAGAATACGGTAAACGGGGAAGAGGGAGTTGCGCGCTTTGCCGCCGGAGAGGCTGCACATCGCCTCCGGCAGTTTGATTTTTTCGAGAAAGGCCAGGAAGATTTTGATGCCGCCGCAGCTCGTTGCGTTTTGTAGTGAAAATTCTGTTTTAATTTTGCTGATCGTTGTGGTAGACTTCACCTATAAGGTGCTCCTCTCTTTGGGTGTAGTGTTCCAAGTAAACACCATTCTACCAAAGATTCGGAGCCCTTTTCATATTTTCAAGAAGCGATACTTTCGAAATTCAGG
>NZ_JAWDJI010000065.1:0-7830 GCF_032465655.1 Paenibacillus sp. 3LSP
GTTGCTGACCAGTCCCAGGTCATAGCCCAGCCCGGCAGCCAACTCAGCTTCGCGCACAGCCTGCTCGGTTGGGCCGCAGATACCCGCGACCTTAAGGAACGGGCGCTGAAGCCCGGCGGCTTCCACTTCCTCGGCAGCCAGGCGGAGCACCGGCTCAAACAGACCGATCTTCGGATCGCGAATCTCGAATTGCGTTGAGTGGACACCTACTGCGATCCCGCCGCTGCCGGCGGCGATGTAATAGCGCGTTAACGCACGTTGCCGCCGCTCATCCAAGCGGCGCTGTGCGTCCAGCGCCAACGGGTGGGCGGGGATGACCGTTCCGCGGTGCAGCAGCTGATGCAGCTCAGGTTTCAACTGCGGTTGCTCGCCCATCAGAACACCCCTCCCCGTTCCTGAAAATGCGTAGGTTTGCCTAACGTCGCTCCCCCCGCCTCGATCCACTCCACTGTCCAATTCATCATTTGTCTCAAAGAAACCAGCGGATATCCCCATATCGCGTGGGATGTTGAAGCGTTGCTTAATAATGCGGTCGGCTGTTCCTCCCCAGTGAAGATCGGCTCGACGCCAAAGGCTTCGCCAAACCGTTCGGCCAGCCAACGGATCGATACAGTCTCTGGTCCGGTGACATTGATCGTCTTCGGCGGTGAGGCACAATGGAGCAGTGAACGGATTGCCATTTCATTGGCGTCCCCTTGCCAAATGACGTTGACCATACCCATATTCAGGTCGATGGGTTCCCGCTCCTTCACCGCCTTGGCGACCTCCAACAAGATGCCGTAACGCATATCAATCGCATAATTCAGCCGGAAGTTAACGAGCGGCGTACCGTTTTTGCGGGAAAAATACTCAAACACCCGCTCCCGCCCTAAACAGGATTGTGCATATTCACCAATCGGCGCAGGCGCGGTTTCTTCCGAAGCCCCGCCTTTGGTGATTTCCGTCAACGGATAAATATTGCCGGACGAGAAAGCAACGATCCGCGAAGCCTTAAACTTCTCCGCGACACGCCCCGGCAAATAGGCGTTCATGGCCCAGGTATAATACTCGCGCCCAGTCGTTCCAAACTTATTGCCAGCCATGTAAATGACATTGGGCGCCTCTGGCAAGCGCGACAATGCGTTTTCATCCAGCAGGTCCGCCGAAATGGTGCGAATGCCGGCGGCCTCCAGCTCTTCCCGCAGCGTTCCCGAAGAAAACCGCGACACGCCGGTGACCTTCATCGTCTTCCCTGCGGCGGCCAAGCCCCGAGCCAGCAGCTTCGCTAAGCTGGGGCCCATTTTTCCACCAACGCCAAGAATCAGCACATCGCCGTCCAGTTGGGTCAGATCCCGAATCAACCGGTCTGAGGGCTCGCTTAATCGCTGCTCCAACTCCGATATCGTTTTCATTTTTCGTCACCTCTACTATGCAAGGGATTCGCAAGACGGTCTCTGAAGCCTTACGGTTTCCCCTTTATCGTAGAAGCGGGAGGAATTCCAGACAACGACCTTATATCGCCCCAAAAAACGAAAGCAGGAGAAAACCGGCTGTGACGGTGTTCTCCTGTGCTTATAGGATGATTGATTTTTGGGGTTAAGATCAAATTCAAGTGGCTGAGATTAGCGGCCCGAGGCCAAATGTAAAAGTACAGTTGATTTTTAGAGAAAAGGTACTTGTCGTGGGCTTTAACTGCAAAAGTGCAGTTCATTTCCGCCTATTTCCCACTTTTCCGCCGAATCGCCCTAAACTAACTGCACTTTTACATTTCAAAGCCGGTAAATACGGAAAAATGCCGATGTTAAACTGCACTTTTGCATTTCAATTAGATTTCCATCCTTTCAACTTAATCAATTTCTTTAATAAACGCCACGATTCTGCCCGCTTCCTTAAACCCCATCCGTTGATGGAAGGCTTGGCTTCCGTGATTGTCCAACTCCGTATCCGAGCCGATCTCCTTACACCCAAGCGATTTGGCCCAAGCTTCTCCCGCTTCCACCAGTTTTCTTGAAACGCCCTGGTTTCGATAGTTCTCATCGACATAAATCCCTTCCACGTAACCAACCGGACTTGAGCTGGAGCCTTCGACGTAGTCAAATCGGAGAGACATGTGCAAAAAGCCAATCGTGTCCCCTTTCTTGACTGCAAGAAAGATACGATCTTTCTCAGACGCCAGCAAGTCCTCCAACTCGTTCCGCAGCTCCCGCCATGCATGCTCCGGCCACAATTTTAACGCCAAACGAGTAACGTCATCCAGATTGGTTGGATTGGCTTGCTCGATTCTCACATAAATCCCCCCATTATAAACACAACCCAGCCTAGATCGCTCATTTCTAAGGCTGGGTCATTTGTGGTCTCAGCTTCCTTGATTCATGTTTGCTCGGTTGATGTACTAAAGTTTCTTTTTCCTTAATGTAAAATAGATCAGGCCGTCCTTCAACTCACGTTCTTGGTCAAATCCCAACTTCTTAAGCAACCTCTGCGATTGAATATTCTCAGGCTCCGTTGTCGCCTCTACATAATCCAGGCCCATCACATCAAACCCCATGCGAATCAATGGGTTTAACGCCTCCTGCATCAAGCCCTTGCCCCAAAAGTTCGGAGCCAAGTCAAATCCGATTTCCGCTTTGGTTTCCTGATGATCATCGGTAGACCAGCAATGGTATCCGCAAGTCCCGATGAGCTCCTTAGATTCTTTGCAAAACAAGCCATATCGGCATCCCGAATCCTGGATATGAAAGGCGATAATCTCCTCCGCCTCCTGGAGGTCTTGACAAGGCTCTATGTCCATAAATCGCGTGACTTCCGGCACCGAAAAATGCTTAAAAACCGCATCAGCATCTTCCAAGGTCAATTCTCTCAAATGCAATCGCTCGGTTTCAATACTTGGGTAGTTCATGTAATCCCGCCTAAGTTAGGGTATCGGTCAGGTTCTCCCTGAAAAAAAGCATGCTACCTCAGGTAAGAGGAGCATGCGATCTGGAACTTTGAATCTTATTGCTTATTATATCAAGAAAGAAGAACCTTGTCGTCCGTTTGCCCTTCCAAATCTCCCTCAAGATCGAGATATTTCTGGCGGAGCATCTCCAATTGGGTTTCATCAGGTTCCCAGTATCCCCGTTGATGGCTTTCCAGCAACGTTTCCACCAGCCCGTGATATGCCCAGCGATTGTTCTCCTCCATCTGCCGGCTTCGCTCTTCGTCGGCAACATAGGTTTCATGGAGCTGGTCGAACACCCAGGGCTCAACTTTGCCGGTGGTTGCGGCCAGTCCCAGCACGTACTCGACGCGCTTGGCGATTTGCTGCGCCCCGTGATAAGGATGCTGGAGCAAGGCGTCTATCCATTTCGGATTGATCAGCCGGGTACGTACGCCACGAGCAATTGAATGCTCTGCCGATTCGGTGACGGGTTGCTCTAAGGTTGAATCTGAAATATGAATCTCCACCGGACTTCCCTTCACCATCGCTACCGATTTGGAGAGTCCGCCAAAATACTCGTAATAATGGTCGGAATCCGTTACCTCCCATTCATGGCTGGAACGTATTTGCGACACGACATCCACGGCCATCAGACGGATGCGATAGAGTTCCGGTTCCGCTTGACCGCGTTCCCTCAAGCTGTAAACAAACTGCTGACTGTCCGCATAAGCCTGGCCCAGTTCAAACTCGTCGCTCCACTGCTTCGTTTCGATTAATCGGGTCATATTCGTGCCGTACTGGCCCTCCGCGGGTCCAAAAATCCGAGCATTCGCCAGATCCCGCGCACGTTCCGGTTCATAGCCGCCAGCCAGCAGCTGCTCCTCCGTCTTGCGGGTGTGAACCTTAAACCAATTAAGCTCATCCGGCTCCTCCAGCTCGGAGACCCGCTGAAAGATCCGGTTTAAATCCTCTAACAAATTAGGGAACATGTCGCGAAACAAACCGGTCATATGTACCACCACGTTGAGGCGCGGGCGGCCAAGCTCAGACAGCGGGATGATCTCATATTCGGTCCGAAATGACCCGGCTTCGCCTCGGACGCGTACTCCCATGTAGCGAAGGATCTGTCCGATCGTCTCCCCTTGCGTCCGCGAGGTTTCAATCCCCCACAAGACAACAGCCGTTGTTCCCGGATATTCTCCATATTGCTCAAAATACTGACGGATCGAGTTTTCGGCGATGCGCGCCCCCCGTTCCACAGCGGTCACACTAGGTACAGCCCGCGGATCAAAAGCGTAGAGATTGTATCCCGACGGCATCACTTCAGGCGAGCGGATTGCATCACCAGCCAGCTTAGGACGAAGATAACGTCCCTCCAGCGCCTTTAGCATGCCTTCCAGCTCTTGGTTGTTGATGGAGCTCTCATAGGCGCGATACCCGAATTCCAGCGCTTGCCGCACCGCCTCCTGCCACTCCGGCGGCTCATTTGACACACTAGCCGGAAGCGCCTTGGTGGACAGGTACTCATGGACCAGCTGCGCAGCCGCCTGATCGAGCCGGTGTAATTCGTCCGTGTGCCCTCCGGCGCTCAGCTCCTCCACAACAAATCCCTCTCGCTCAGCCAGTAATCCCCGCAAGGAACGGACCGTCCCCCGTTCGTGACGAAGCACAAACCGCATATAAGCAGCGGCCGCTTCATGATCATACCCCTCTCCCAGCACATGCAATCCGCTTGGGATCAGGGAACGCTGCATCCGGTACAGCTCCTCCTCCATCTCCTCCGGCGTCTGTGCAGCAAAATGAAGCGCTTCGCCCGCCTCTCGCAGCTTGCGAAGAAGATCCCCGCAGCGTTCAGGATCCATCTGCTGCGCCTCACGATATTCATGCAGCAGTGCATCCAGGTTCGCCCATTCGCCGTACAGCTCCGCCTCCGTAAACGGAGGGGCCTGATAGCCGACCAACACCGCATGACTGCGGCGTTTCGCGATCATTGCTTCCGAGGGGTTCCCCACGTAGTAGTAATAGAAATGAGGAAGATCCCCGATAAAATCGTCCGGCACGCAATCCCCTGACATTCCGGCTTCCTTCCCGCGCTGAAACTCCAGCGTCCCGTGAGTCCCGATATGGACGACCGCATCTGCCCCCCACTGCTCACGAATCCATTGATAAAAGGCCGTATATTGATGAGTTGGAAGCAAGGATCGATCGTGGACGGATTTTTCAGGATCCTCGTGGATCCCGCGAGATGGCTGCAATCCAATAAAAATACGGCCATTCACGATCCCTGGAATCAGGAAGTTCTCCCCTTCCGTCATAATCTCTCCCGGAGGCTGCCCCCAGCGTTCTACAGCTTCCTTGCCCCAGGCACGGGCGGCTAGTTTACCCGCAAAGTCGGCATCCGTGTAGCGGATCATTTGACCGTCTGTCTGATCCAACGACGTCCACTGACCGGAGTTCACCAGCCCCCCAGCTACGAACCGGGAACGCAGCTCTTCCGCAGTCATCTCCTCGGTTTCGTAGCCTTCCTCCCGCAATCGGGATAACAAGCGGGCAACCGATTCAAAGGTATCCAGAAAAGACCCGCCAAACACATTCGCCTCACCGGGAGGATAGTTATAGCAAATCAGAGCCAGCTTCTTCTCCCGGTTGGATTTGCTGCGAAGCTCCAGCCAACGCTTGACGCGCTGAACCAGCTTCTCCACCCGCTCGGGAATCAATGCCAGCTTGTTCAAAGCGATCCCCAGCTCAGGATCTTCCCCCTCAGGGCGCAAAGCGGCAATGGGATAGGTCTCAATCGCCCCGTCCAGTTCCGGAAGCACAACCTGTACCATGAGTTGGGCAGGATTTACGCCTCGGACAGACTGGCGCCACTCCTCCTCGGTCGTACCGGACAAGAGGAACGGATGCAACATCGGTGCTCCCAGCTCCTCAAGCCAGGTTACCGCTCCGTCCGCATGATCCCGAGACCCCATGCCGTTCAGGGGCTTTTTTCCTGCCGAAGCTCCCCCTCCGCCCGGACCAATCCCTAAACGGAATGGAAGCAGGTTCACGATCAAATCAACGGACCGACCTCCCTCGGTCAAAAGTTGGCCCAGCCGATCCAGCGATATATTCATTACGGAAGGAAAAGCGATCGGTAAACAATCGGCAAACTCCTCGATTTGGTTCATGATCTCCCCGACGCACTCGCTGATATCCTGTAGATTCCCATTGCCGTTAAAAAACAGCGCCACCGTCTGCCGCTCTCCCGAAAATCCTCGGCTGTTTCGATAGTCATTTAGACTGGCGAAGCGGGTTCCGGTTGCTGGCTCAAGAATGCAGATCTCTTGGAGAAAATTCGGCTCGGTCGGAGCTGGCAGCAGATCGCAACCACCGTATTCCCGGCCGGCCAAACTGAGCAGCCCCACCATATTTGCCGTCCCGCCGCCCCGCCAATATTCCGTCATTTTCGTATAACGATCGTAGTCTGTGCGGTGATCCTGCCCATCCAATCCTTCCTCCGAAATCGTACCCGTATGGGATAAATCGTTGGCACTCAGTTGACCTAATCGGAGCAATGAGCGAATTTCCGCGATATCCCCGCCGACAGGAACAATATGTGCGGTTCCTCCCTGGAGGACTTTCTTGATCAATTCCACGCTTTCCTTTGGAACGCCGTGCGCATCAAAAATGATCATATCGAAGGCATTCGCTGTAAGCTTTGTTTTCAGGTCCGCCGGTGCATCGACGGTCTCGTTGCCACCCGGATCAACGACGGTCAGCTTCAGTTGCTGCCGCTGAGCTTCATCCAGCCTGCGGTACGCCGCTGACAAATGGGCTTGCGATGCTTCGTTGTTTGTGATGACGAGGATGTTCAAGCTCTCATCTCCTTATCTTTTCATATCAAATCGGCGGTGTATGTCCTTTGTTCCTGCGGCCAATTTCCGAACGGCTTGGGCAATTTGTCCGGCCTCCAATTCCTCCAGCCGGATATACTGTGCCCCCAGCGCTTCTGCCAGCTTGCGGGCATAGCCCAGTCGAACGAATCCTTGCTCCGTATCGATCACCAAGGTCTGAATCCCATAGGCAGCATAACGCATGCCTGCGGATTGGATCTCCCGCCACGGGTTAAGCCCCGAAGCGGCCCCGACATTGACTTTGCCATCCGTCAGGATGATCATCGCCGGTACAAGCCCGCTTCCTTTACGCAACAGCGTCTGAAGAGTGGCCTCTCCTTTCTCCAATCCGGCAACCAGCGGAGTTTTCCCGCCTACGGGCATCGACTTCAATCGACGCTCGGCCAGCTCAACGCTGCGCGTGATATCGAGCAGCAGCTCGGCTCCGCGGTCGCGAAAGGCGACCAGTCCCACGCTGTCACGCTGCCGGTAAGCATCGCGCAGCAGCGACAGTACCGCTCCCTTGACCGCCTTCATCCGCTTGGCCGCATTCATCGAACCGCTGGCGTCCACAACGAAGAGCAAAGCCGTCCCTGTCCGGCTTTCCCGCACCTTGACACGCAAATCGCTGTATTCGATAAGCACGCTTGGACGTGATCTCCCTTCGCCTCGGTCCGACGCTTGCTGCCGCCGTGCCTGTTGATAAGGCGCGGCGGCCCGCAGCGTGGCATCCAGGGCCAAATCAACGACCGGACCGCGCGGTGCCTCCGCGCGGATGTAACGTCCGCCCCGGCTGCCTTCGCCTGCCTGATTGCGTTTGCCCGCTTGGGCTTGGTGAGAGCCGGTGCGCGGCGGAGTAAAGGCAAGGCGGCGGACCTCAAAGTCCCGTCCCACCGCCTCCACAATGGCGCGTGCGGCAGCCGCCGCTGCGCCTTGGCCGCGCCGCTCGCCGGAGCCCGCAGCCTCGCTCCCGTGGACTGGGCCGTCGCCCAGAGGCGCGGGCTCCGGTGTGGCTGCCGCGGCCGCTTCGCCATCGGCCGCAGCCGTGCTCGGTCC
>NZ_JAWDJI010000066.1:0-16692 GCF_032465655.1 Paenibacillus sp. 3LSP
ACCCAGCCAGCAACCCGAAACTATTTTTGAAAATCGACTTTTTCAGGAGCAACTACTTAGGAGATCTAATGGAAGTGAAGAAACGACTCAATCTATTTTCTTATGAAGATACCATAAATGTGAATAAAAAAGATGGTATTATTCTGATTTTGTATTATGTGTATCTAATGACGTGTACGTATCTGTTTGGGTTAATGATGTTCAGCACGAATTTATTGTATGAGACGTCCAAATATATTAATAATATTAGTTTATTAAGAATTATACTAAGTGTTCCCATGTTCGTATTTCAATTACTCCCTATTATGTTGATTTTATTATTTCGTGGGCATTCTCTATCGACCATTGGAATTACTAAATTCAAGATACTTAAATCTATTATTATTGGACTAATCGCTGCTGTACCATTAAATGCATTACCGATATTTGGATATTTAAAAGGGAATTATACTATTCAACTTAGCCTAGGGAATGCGCTGGTACAACTTATATATTATATTGTTATAATTGGATTTGCCGAGGAAGTTATATTTCGGGGATATCTTCAAACACGAATTTTTACTCTTATTAGTAATAAATACCTTGCAATTTTTACAGGTTCATTTATGTTCGCAATCCTACATATTCCTTTTCATATGGTCCGATCCGAGATGAGCCTTTATGAGTTTATAACACACGACTGGTTCGATCTATTGTTGAAAGGTTTAATGCATCTAATCTTTGTATTCATTTATTCTCGGACGAAAAACATCATTGCCCCATCAATTGCACATGGATTAATTGATTTTTTTAACAATTAAAGGAACTTTTTTTCGAGCGAGTTAAGAGGTCCTATCTTCGAACGTGGATAGGACCGATTTTAAATAATAAAGGAAGTGAGATAGATATTGAAAAAAATCGTGCTTCTGGTTTTCAGTTTGGCGCTACTCATCACGGTCACGGCTTGTAGTGGTGATAACAATTCTGCCAAGGCTGGTGGTGAGGGGAATCCTGTAGAAGTAAAGGCCAATAATCAGGATATTAATCCGGTTATTATTTCAAAGAACGTGGAAAAGTCGGATTACAGTAATATGACTCCTTTTCAATCCATTATGGAAAATAACGTTGCAGATCTTCCCTATGTTAAATTAGGAGAAACGATTCAAATAAAATTTCAAGACCAAACAACTGAACCAGGCTCGTACGAGCTGATTGATTATATTTTGACGGAAGAAGGGAAGATGAAATATAAGATACCCGAGTTTAGTAGGCTTGAGTTGAAGTTCGATCATGGTACAGCTTCGTTTGTTCTTAAGGAGAATATGCTGGCCTATGCGAGCTCAGACAGTAAGGATTATGAACCAGGCGCTGTCTTGAGAGGTTTCCGGCTGTTGTGTAGTTGGGATCACGACATCCAAGAGTTGGCTTTTGTAATTCGAACCGATGCCTTTTCCGAGAACGGACTGACCAAATAATTAAAAACTGGTGCAAGAATTGAAGTGACTTAATTATGGAGAGAATAAAAACCTCCTGGGCACAGCCAGGAGGGGGAGCCATGTAAGAAATTTATGGATACACCGGCACCTCCATCGTCACCTCGCCCCCGCCGGTCACCTGAGAGTTGGCGAGATGCAGTTCACCCCCATGCAATTGGGCAACAAACTGGGTGATATAGAGGCCCATGCCGTAGTGTCCGTTGCTTCGGCGGGAGGGGTCGCCCATATAGAATTGTTCGGTGGCGTACTTGAGCGCTTCGGGCGAGAAGCCCGGACCTTCGTCAGTCACGCGGAACTGAATCCGATCGCCTGCAGCCTCCACCGATAGCGTGATTTTGCTCTTCGCCGGGGTATGATCCATGGCATTGGCGATGACGTTCATGAGGGCGCGCTCCAACAAACCCGGATCGGCATAGAGCTCGTCCGGCAGTGCGCCAACGAAGTGGACTTCGACGGTAAGTTCCTTAACTGCGGCGAGAGCCTGCATCTGCGCTTCGAGTGTATGGATGAACTCCTTCAGATCGAGGTTTACGGGCTGATAGGAAGCCGTCGTCTCTGTATTCGTGATTTCGATCAAGGTCTTGATATAAGCCTCCATCTGACGGGCGCTTTGGGCGATATACTCGGTGTATTCCCGTTGCTCGTCCGACTGCTCCGTTTCCGAGAGGAGCTCAACATTGCCGCGAACAATGGTGAGCGGGGTTTTAACGTCATGGGCGAGCGCTGAGATTTGAGCCCGGCGGCGGCGCTCCAGATTCCATTGCTGCTCCAGCGAGTTCTTCAGGGCATCCCGCATCTGATCCATGGACCGAAGCACCTGGTCAATTTCAGCAATCCCGCTGTATTGGATGGCGAAGTTCAGCTCCTGCTCCTGAATGCGCTGGGTTGCCTCCTGGAGTCCGCTCATTTTGCGAGCTAACTTTCGTCCAAACGATGAGGCCAACAGAACGGCTTGAAGCAGAAAGAGAATGCAGAACAGCACAAAAAAGGCCAGTTCCGCACTAGGCATCAAGCGGCGCAGGGGCTCTAAGTTAAACTGGGCTGCAAGAGAATACCGGAAGATATAGACCTCTTGGCCATGCGTCACCTTCGTATAATGATATAGGAAAGAGTAACCTCTCGCTTGACCGTTTTCCATACGCTTCCACGCCGTCTCACTTTGCTTGGCGGATAAGCTGTGTTCCAGGAGCTTCCCGTCCACCGTGTACTTCGCATATTGGTACAACGCAGAGGGCAAGTCTAGCCGTACCTCCTGTCCCGCCGTGAGACGAGACTTGACGTCCTCCACCTGCTTCTCGGCATAGTCTGCTGGGAGAACGACTCCCGAGAACAGCAACCCCATAAAGATCAAGGCTAGCAATAGGGCAAGCCCAATCGTTCCCAGACAAAAAGCGGCTAAATATTTAAGAAACAGCGTACGCAGCTTGGTTTCTTTCGGTCCTGGCGTGACTCGGGCTATTTCCATCGGTAACCTATCCCCCACACGGTTTCAATCGGATTCACGTTCATTTGGTTCAACTTGGCACGGATATTTTTGACATGCTCGACGATAGTAGAAACTTCACTTTCTCCATCGAATCCAAACACGGATTCATAAATCTGATCCTTCGAGAACACCTGCCCCCGATGTAACGCCAAAAATTCGCAGATGGCATATTCGCTTTTGGTCAACGGGATGAGGGTATCCCGCACCCGCATCTCCTTGCCCGACAGGTTGAAATGTACTTCGCCGATTAAGAGAACGCTGCGCCGTTCCCGGCTTTCCCGGCGGAGGTGGGCAGCAATTCGCGCCCTTAACTCGCCTGCGCCAAACGGCTTGATGATATAATCGTCCGCCCCGATGCTTAAGCCCTCCACCAGATCATTTTCCATGGATTTGGCAGTCAGAAACAGGATGGGGCAGTCGACCTTGCTGCGAATTTGCCGGCAGAGGGTGAACCCGTCCAACTCCGGCATCATCACGTCCAGTACGATCAGGTCAAAGCTTCCCAATTGCAGCGTTAACACATCAGAAGGAGAGGAGAGAGCTGTGACGAGATGTCCTTCTTTTTGCAAAATATTCCGAATTAAGGTCAGTACGGCTGGATCATCATCTACCGCAAGAATATGGGCCATGTTCTATCCCTTCTTTATTGATGAGATCTAAGTTTAGTCCAGCGATCTCGTACCTTCCCATCGCCGGAACCACACTCCTAAGAATACCATGATTGCCAAGGTTCCTGTAAGACAGGTAAGGATTCCGGGTTCAAGCAAAGAGCTCGCCGGGATCGGAAGGGAGGCAGTGTTCGCGACCCCGTATTGCATCCAAAGGCTAACGAACCGGGCAGCCCAGGCGCAAGGGATATAGATCCAGTTATGATCCCCAAGGCCGGTCAGCAGGAGGGCAGACACGAGGCTCTCCAGAATCCCAAGACCGATGGATGCCCCTTTGCCAAAGCGCAGACCCACGTAGAGGTGCAGGGCATAGAGAAACATACTGCTTCCGAACAGGAGCCCAGCGGCTTCGATATAGAATGCGAGCCCATACGGCGATTGAGACAATAGATAAAGGAAGCCAACTCCGAACCCCACCGAAGCCAGAATTGTGCTGCCCAAGCCCAGCAGGAGAAGTACGGTCAGCTTACCAGCCAGGGCGATGAGGCGGTTCGGCAAGGTGAGAAGCTGTTGATAATTTCCGGCGGCAGCCTCCTGGTCCGCAGCGATGGCACAGATGATACCGATCATCGTTGGAAAAGAAACCGCAAGCACCTGCAAATAACCGCTCACTTTAGAAGCCGGCGTAAACGGAGTATAGGCGTAATAACCTAAGAAAATCACAATCACGACCAGCGGGACGAGTAAGTGCACCCACAGGGTCGGTTGTCTGTGGAGCTTGATAAGTTCAGATCGGAGACAACGGAAGTAGGTGCTCATATTACTTGGCCTCCCGATGGTGGAATAACCGCATCGTCAGGATGCACAGCAGGAAGAACAGGACGAGCGTGATCAGCACCCCTGGCAAAATCACGCTCTTGTCCCACAAGGCATCACCTTCGGGAACCGGCAACCCGTTAGGAAGCACGCCGATCGCGGCGCACATCAGCCGAGACGGAATCGCATAGGGCACAGCCCACCAATACGCCGTCGTAGCCAACAGAACGTTGCAGGCGATGTTCCCCAGCACATTCACGATCATCGTAGCAAACATGCCGATCCGGTCGGTTAAGAACAGACAGAGCGGGATCTGCCAAAGGAAGGTCAGAAAGAGCAGCAAGCTGCCCAAAGCGTGATCCGCTAAAGTCAATCCACCAGGGAAGACTAGCTCGCTAAATGCAATCCCGAGCATTAGAATGACCGAGGAAACCAATAACAGCCCGGCGATCACGCCGATTTTACCGAGCCAAATCTTGGGCAGAGGCACCGGCAATCCGAGGATCGCTCGATATTTTAGCTTTTTGCTGTCTTTTTGGATTACACCCGTGCACATCAAAGTGAGCGCTCCGGGAAGCAAAAGGGTATACCACCAGTTGTAGCTGGCGATTTGAAAGAAGCGTCCGCCCATCAATACCGCGCATAGCAGCAAGGTGAGCAGAGGGGCTAGCCAGGTCAGTTTTCTCGTAAAAGTTCGTTTGGTTTTAAGAAATTCTGCACGGAGGTAAGCTTGCATTTTATTGCTCTCCTTTCTGGTGCTCACGAGCAATTTGCATAAATAGGGATTCCAGATGTTCTCCCGGAGCAACGGCCTCTTGATAAGCCAGCACGCCTCCGGCAATAATGCCGATGTGATCCGCGATTTGCTCTACTTCGGACAGGACGTGGCTGGACAAGACGACGGTGATCCCCATCTTTGGAAAAGAACGAATCAGCTCGCGCAGCTCCTGAATGCCAAACGGGTCGAGACCGTTGGTGGGCTCGTCAAGAATCAGCAGCTTGGGGCGGTGGAGCAGGGCAATGGCGATCCCCAGCCGCTGCTTCATTCCCATGGAGAACTGGCCGGCGCGTTTTTTCCCAGTGTTCGTTAAACCCACCGTCTGCAACACTTCGTCGATGCGAGTGTCCGGTAGACCAAGAAGTGTAGTCCGCACTTTGAGATTTTCGCGGGCCGTTAAATTCTCGTAGAGCGGAGGTGACTCAATAAGAGCGCCGATTTGGGATAAATGCTCGCGCGACCAGGGGGCGCCTAGAAATTGTATCTCACCGGAAGTCGGCCGCAGCATGCCGGTCAGCATTTTAAGCAGGGTGGATTTCCCAGCACCGTTGGGTCCCAGCAATCCGTACACGGAGTTCTCCTGAATCGCGAGCGAGACGTTACGGACGGCTTGCTGGCCCTTAAAGCTTTTACATAGGTTCTGCGTCTGCAGAATAAGGTTGTTGTTCATGTGTACTCATCCTTTTCATCCATTCTGGAACCTATGGTAAGGGGGAATTATAAGAATTTGATAAGGATTGCGGAGTTAATTCGAAATAAAAAAGAAGCTTGATTTACTCCAACGTAAAATCAAGCTTCATCGGGATTTGTAAGGGTGAGCTGGAAAATTGCAGGAATGAAACAGGCATGATATGATTAGGATAGAAATAAGGAGCCGGACGGCCATCCGACTCCCGGTACAACATTTTGGGAGGGAAACCTCCAAAGTGTTTGGATCAATAACCCGCACCCTTGGCGCTAACCTGGGCGGGTTATTTTCGTTTATGCAGGTAAGTGAGCAAAGCTAGCACGAACATGCCGAGCATAAGCACTTCCGATAACGAAAATTGCATGAGCATCACCTCCGCTCTGGAGGCGATACTTCCCCACCCAAGTCTGTTGTACAACCATATTATATCAATAAATCTAGTAAATGGGTATTTCGAGGCTTTACTTCAACGTAAAATCAAGCTTCATCTGAATATCCGACCCGCGTTTAAAGTATAAGGTGTACTCGCCGGCTTCCCACTGCAGATTGTTCAGCCGCATTTCAAAGGCCGCTAAGTCTGCCGTCTCTCTCATGTTCTCATCCTGAAGGATTTCGCTGTCTCCGCGTTTGGTGACATATAACTGAGCCTGCCGTAAGCTTTCCTTCTTGTCCGGATAGATGGCCATGGCGATAAGCCGGGCCTCGTTCTTAAAATGATCCGAAGGATCGTTGATTCTAGGGAATTCTTGGTTTTGGACAAAGCCGAGCTGGAGATCATATTTCGTGTTTCTGACCAGCGTGGGATACACGTTTAGAAAAAGTACGATCATGGCGAGAATCCCAAGGGGAATCAAGAGCAGCATAGTTCTTCGTATCATAGTCGTTAGTGCCCATCTATGCCCTTTTTTCTCTTCTGTTGGATCTTTTTTTGGGGTGCCAACGCTCTTATCTCTCCTCAAAATTTCCCGCCTCACAATCCCTGCATGATTTGATACTCCACCCATTTATCTACTTCGCTCTTCAAGAAGAGATGACTCCGGTTAGGCAAGACCATGCTAGGTAAAATCGAGTAAGTATCATATGAGCGTGTGCCCTGTAAATTTTCTCTTTTCTTCCGATCCAACTCCAGAAGGTCCTGCAGGTCACTCATGGGAATGCCTAGGTAATCGGCTAATTCACTTTCGGTTAAGATCGACTTATTCGTGATATCCGTCTTGGCATGAACCTCCTCCTCGGATTTGTCCTCTCCCCGTTCAGCTAAGATGTAGCATCCTCCTAGAAATGCAGCAGCGAGAATCAAACTGCAAATGATATGACTGTATTTCTGCATTCCATCTATGCCCTCCCAAATATTAACAATCACATTCAAGTATAAGGCATAGAAAAATGGATACCAAGTCATTTCTTCACAGATGTTCTGTTCCCTCTCTCTCAACTACTCTCCTGCAAAAACACCTGCTCATGAAACAGCGCTTTGATCTCATCGGTTTGTCCTTTTCGCGCCAGAACATATAAGGTGTCCCCGGCTTGCAAGCGGGTGTGGCCTCTTGGGGTGATCATTTTCTGGTCGCGGATAATGGCGTTGACCAACGAATCCTGCGGCATTTTTAGCTGTCTAAGCTCTTGCCCGTCTGCGGCGGAGTTTTCACTGACTTGGATTTCTACAATTTCGTGATTGGTTTTGCCCATAGATACTAGCTCTAGTGCATGTGGAACTATGGTTTTCTTGCCTTCGGACAGGCCTAGAAGATTTGCTAAAGGCGAGATCGTCGCCCCTTGAATTAAAGCGGAGGTCAACACAACGAAGAAGACAACATTGAAAAAGAGGTGGCCATCTTCAATCCCGGCAATGAGTGGGTAGGTGGCCAGCACGATCGGCACTGCGCCGCGGAGTCCGGCCCAAGAGATCAGGAGCTTCTCTTTTACGTTAAAATTCATGAACATCGTACTGAGGAAGACGCCGATCGGCCGGGCGACAAACATCAATAAGATGGATAACGCCATGCCTTGCCAGATGATATGAATGAGATCAGCGGGGAAGACCAGGAGTCCAAGCAGAATAAACATGAGGATTTGCATCATCCAGGCAAAGCCTTCGTTAAACCGGAAGATGGAGTGGCGGTAGGTGAGGTCGGAGTTACCAACCCACATCGCCATGACATAGACGGCAAGAAGTCCGCTCCCTTTGAGCAGGGATGTGGAACTGTAGGTAAAGATCGCAAAAGCCATCGCTAACACGGGATACAGCCCGGAGGAATCGAGGTTGATTTTGTTGATGCACCAAACCGCGATTTTTCCTAAGAGCAAGCCCATCGCCAGCCCCAAGCCCATCTGCCAGAAAAAACTCAAAATCATCGTGAACATACTAGCGTTCGGGGATTGGATCAGCTGGATGACTGAGACGGTTAAAAAGACAGCCATCGGGTCATTCGACCCGGATTCAACCTCAAGGGTGGAGGTGAGCTTCTGCTTGATGTTTTTCTCGCCGAGCACTGCAAATACAGCCGCGGCGTCCGTTGAACCGACGATCGAACCAAACAGCATACCTTCCAGCCAAGTGACGTCCAGGATGTATTTTGCGCAAGCCCCAATGACCAGCGTGGTCAGCACAACCCCGAGGGTCGCCAGCGACAAGGAAGGAGCCAATACGACACGGACGTTCTGCCATTTGGTTTGCAGCCCGCCTTCAAACAAGATGACAATCAGTGCCATGATGCCAAAGAGCTGGGTGATCACGGCGTTGTCATAGTAAATAAACTTACTTAGGATCATGCCGACAGCAATAAAGAATACGAGGGAAGGCAAGCCGAGCCGCGAGGAAAACTTGGTGGTAAACACTCCGATGAACAACAGCAGGGAGAAGAGAAGAATCGTATTGTCAATGGTAAAGGGCAAACGATCACCTTCCTTTATCTGCTTGATAACTATATTTTACCTTTCGACTATGGAGCTCGACAATTCATTTATATGCCTTGTACGGATTTTTTCGACCTTATGTGTTGATTTAATCCATAGATAGATCCATGATAAGTCATCTTCTATACAAAACTGTCCGTTATTCGACCGCCTTCTGTCCTTTGCATGTCCGCTTATAGACCGATAGAGCTGGATGATAAAGAATAAAATGTTAGTGTCGGTCACATAACATTAACTTTGTAGGGCTGCGATAGATTTATCGTGGTTCTTTTTTTATTGCAATTAAGGGCACTGCAATGAGAAGAGCAAGGTTCGGAAGGGAGGTGATGAAGTTGAGCTAAGAACATGTAGGTACAATATTCCTATTTATCAACTAAATAGGAGATCCGATAAGAGATATGAATCAAAAATCCTTAATATGGAAGGAGAGGGAAATTGTATGAGGAGGAGCAAAGCAATATTAACTTGTCTTGTCGCCCTGTTGTTTTTAGGAAGTTTGGGGCCGGTATCGTTAAGGGCAGAAGGAGAATCCAGCTGGAATTCCCTTGGGGTGGTAAAGCCACCTGTTGAACACAATTCTAGCCCATCCGTGACGAAGGATGTATATACCGTAACGAATAGCGTTTATCTACTCGCTGCTGAGAAGACGGAATTAGTCATCTATCCGGGGGAGAGCGTCCGATTTACAAACGATACATCCAACTTAATCTCGATTACAACGGATGCCAAATCCAGCAATGATATTCGCTATGATTATGTTTCTTACAACAGTGAAGGCAAGGTAACTTATGATGATCTCGCCCATACTGGCAGTGCAAGCGTGCTATCCAAAGGGGGTACCACGGTCATTACTGTGGATTATCCTTATCCTCTGACGGTCAGTTTTAATTCGGAACTTTCATATGCTTACTCCCCGGTTCCTGCCCTGTTAAAAAAGACGTTACGCCGAGGAGAGAGCTACTTCATTTCCAATCAAGCTTATGCAGGTCGATCTATTATGAGTGACGCGACTTCAACAAACGGGAAACGTTACGATTACGCGGTTTATAAAGAAGATGGGTCCCTAGAGAAGTCAAGTTTTGACACATATACCAAGCCTTCCTTCAGCGTGGGTGATTCGATTATTTTAACCGGAGCCTCAGAAGAACCAGTAACGGTAGGTGTCCCTTACGAAGGCTTCATTGGGTATGAAACGGATGAACCAGCCTATGACAGTGTGCTGCTGTATCCGGGAGAGAGCTATAAGTTTACAAACGTAGGTACGAAATCGGATCGAATTGAACATTCTGGAACCACCAAGGACAAATTTGACTATGTAGTTTATGACGCGAATGGTACGGAAACCTCACGGGGAACGAATACCTCGACCATGCCTTTGGTAGCCGTGGGAAGGTATATGACGCTAACTCTTCTTACCGATAATCCGGTCCGGGTTGGGGGTCCGTACAGATCCTTTATGGGCGGTAATCGCCAGGATGACGCTATTAGCCGAGTAACATTATCTCCAGGTGTTTCTTACAAATTTACCAATAATGGCACACTTCGTAATCCTGTGAATAACAATGCCAGACAGGTGGATGGTCTGTACGATTATACCGTTTATGAGGCGGATGGCAGCTACTACTCCCAGGGCTTTGATTCGATTAGTACACCACAGCTGCCTCCCGGCGGGTTTGCGATCATTACCGTGCAAGGGTCGGTCCCTGTAACCTTTGATTATACGGACGATTTTTCTGCTGAAGTCAGTGCGGAGCCGTCTCACTTCCGGGTAACTCTCTCGCAAGGCGAGAGCTACGAATTTACGAATATCTCTTCAAGCCTTCGTACATTGCGGTCCAATGCAACCTCCAGCAACCGATTTGATTGGGTGGAGTACTATCCAGACGGAACGCAGCAAGGAAAACGGGAAAATACGTATACAGACCCGCAGGTATCTAGTGGGAACTCGATTGTTGTTACGGCAGTTTCGGCTCCGGTAACCTTCGGTGCAAATTATCGCCTGTTCTCGTGGAAGGACAAACCGGGGGAGGCGATCTCCAAACAAATCGTTCGGTTAGGTGAGTCTTATACGTTTAGCAACACAGGCTCAAAGTCGATTGTTATCAACAGTGATGCGCGGGATGTTGGAGGCATCTATGACGCCGCCGTTTACCGCGCTGACGGCAGTGTCTATAGTGTATCGTTTGAAGAAACAGGGAATGTGACGATTCCTGCCGGAGGGTATGCAATTATTACTGGTCAATCTGCAAGTCCGGTGAAGATCTCTTATACGGACACGATCACAGTAGCTTCTTCGGCAAATCCTGCATTGCTTCGGGCTACGGTTGCTCCGGGTAATGCTTATACCTATAAAAATATAAGCAATGAAACAGAATTCCTGTATAGCAACGCCACCATGAATACAAATGAATTTGCCTATGTCATCCGGCGTCCGGATGGAACCGTGCATAGTGAAGGCGCAAGCCGGTACACGTCTGTGCAAGTTTCAGCAGGCTACACCATTACGGTAACTCCGCTGGCGGCTCCGATTACGTTCGGGGCGGTATATACCTCGTTCACAGGCACGGCGGGCGAGGATCCGACGGTTAAACGGGTGACTTTGTACCAAAACGAAAGCTATCTATTCACCAACTTGCAGGCTTCCCCTCAGACCTTGACCAGCGATGCGAAGGCTAGTCTGGGTACGGGGTACGACTACGCAATTTATCGGGCGGACGGTATGCCAGATACAGCGAAGTTTGATCAGGACGGTAATCTCTCCGTACCCGCGAACAGCCAGGTTGTGGTGACGGTAACTACGGATCGAGCCGTAACCTTCACCTATGGACAAGCTTTTCAAGCAAGCCCAAGTGCAGAACCGGCATTGTTGAAACGTGTACTGGAACCGGAACAACGGATCGGATTTAAAAACATCGGCAACTTTGAGGCAAAGCTGACGACCAATGCTAACATTTCGGCTAACCGGTACTTTGACTTCACGATTCTGGATGCCTATGGAAACATCGTCCGGCAAGGGAATCAAACCGCGACCTCGCACGATGTACCAGCAGGTGGGACGATCCAAGTGAAGACGACTTCGGCTAACGCGGTTCTTTTCACGGCTCCTTACCGCAACTTCGAATTTGTGCACGTAGAGGAGTACGTGTTTGAGGACTTGCTGCATCGTCAGGTTTTATACGTGTACAAACAAGCCGGACAGAGCGGCTATTACCGATTTACAGCTCCTGAAACAGGAAGGTACCGTTTTGCAACCAAAGAGCTGCAAAATTTTGCGATTCAACCGATCCTTACGTTGTACGATCAACCGAATTTGCGTACTGCGCTTGCCTCGAGCAACGAGAATGAGCAGGAGTTCGGACTCGATTACACCGTTCTGGAATTCGATCTTCAGGCCGGCAAGACGTACTATTTGAAACTTGAAGAGGAGAACGCTCTCCCGCTTGAACTGCAGCTAATGGCGTCGATCATGACGGTGCTTCCAGAAGCAAAGTTCAACTATCGTCCGGATGGACGGCTTACTGAGATTTTGTTTCCAACTGGTGACAAGTTGATTTACGACTATGACCCGAATGGGAATTTGAAATATCGAACGAAAAAAGTCTTTCCGTTCCAGTAATGTGTCGACATTGAACCAAAAACGAAACTCACGGGGTGATTAAGGATGTTTAAGAAAGTCATCGGTCTGGTGCTATCTATATCACTGATTAGCACGGGCTTATTGGACGCCGTGTCTTTTGGCGCTTCTGCGGATCACAGAGGAACGGATAATTCAACAACCGCTTCCTCGGCTTCCACTGAATTCCTGACCGTATCCGGGATCATTCGTCAATTTGACGTTCGTGAAAACTGGATAGATGAGCAGTTGTCCAAAGGATATACACTTTATCAGATTTATCAGGCATTACTTGGCGGAAAGGACGGTTATGAAAAGGCCATTTCTCAGTTCAGGCCCGCGTGGGAGATCGAACAAGCTGCGGACTTGTTCCCAACGTCCGGGCAGGCCAAAGAATCTTCGGCGCAGAAGTCCAGCCTTCCAGTAGTATTCGCCGCTGCTGACGATTACGATCAATTGGCTATCGAACAACTATCGCTGCTGGATGAATCTTCGATGTATGAAATGGGTTATGCCGAGGATTCGGTTGACGCTGCTACTGGCAACGTGAGGCTCCTTGCTACGGATTTAACTCTGCCCGGGGCGCTTCCTTTTTGGCTAACGCGTATATATGAAAGTGCGCGGGCCAGTGAGGAAATCGGCGTGGCATTGGAAAATGGAGCTTATGTGAACCGTACAGCAGCCCGCCGGGAAGAGCGGGAATCTGCGCTAGGCCGGGGCTGGAGATGGGGGCTTCCTTTCATTGAAGAACGGGAAGGTACGCGGATTTTGGATTTTCCGGGGATTGGGCGTTATTCGTTATCGGATGATTTGAAGCTGCAAGGGTATCCATGGAATGACCTGTTGCTGACCGCGGACGCAACCAAGACGGTTGGAGGTCTGACTAGCGATACGAAGGTTTCGGTGCTGAACGGGAATCAGTATTATTTCAGCGCTTCAGGCCACCTCATTCTGATTGCTGACAACTATGGGAATCAGGTTGAGTTCTACTATACAGCCCAAAATAACGCAACAGTCCTGTCTCGAATCAAGAACAGTGACGGCAATGAATTGACTTTTGCCTATGCAGCCGGTCAGGTTACGGTAGCCCAAACGGGTACGGATCGGAAGATGGAGTACTACACGACAGTTGATAACGGCCAACCTGTATTAAAAGAGGTTAAAGATGCGTTGGGCCGGAGTACCAAGTATTTTTATACCTATCCGGAATCTCGTTATAATTTCTTGGCGGCTTTAAAGGATCAAGAGGTGCAGCAGCCGGTAAAGCGCTCGGCATTGTTAATGCGCGTGATCTATCCTGCTTCAGGAACGACTGAGTTCGATTACGTACCTGCTCGCAAGCAAATTGGTGAGTATGCAACGGACTTTGTTTTTAAAGCGAAGGAGCGCAAAAATGTCTACTCGACACCGCTAGGAGATGTTGTCCTCCGCCCTGTGGAGTTTAGTTATTCCGGTGAAGACTTGAACAGCTTTGGGCAGGCCGCAGCCTGGACCACGACGATTAAGGAAGCTCGAACCACAGATACGTTGAAATTTCGGAAGGCTTTTCTGGGCAGCGGTCAGCCGGATCGGTTGTATCTTGATGAGCAGAGAAGTGAAGAAGCAACCACGGGATTTGAGCGGCAATTTCGTTATGATGATGTGACGGGCTGGAATGTGCCTGTGCAAGTCACGGAGAGCTATTCGCAAGGAGGCAGCGAATCGCAGCCTCTTACGGCAACCTATCGATACAATGAACAGGGACAAGTGTTATCGGAAAACTGGAGTACGGGACAAGAGACGATTTACGAGTATGCCAGTTCCTCCGCTCCTTACTTCTGGTCTCTGCCGAATCAGGTTCAAGCCAAGATCAGGGATGGACAAAAGCGAATCAAGCGTTTCCAATACAATGACCAGGGAAGCGTGTCTCAATCCTCGGTAAGAGAAAATAGCGCTACCGGCAAGCTGCTGGCTCAAACGGATTGGGAATATGATAATTACGGCAATCCGTTAGTAAAGAAGATCAAGGACGATAAGCGGACGAATACAGTTAACTTTTCTTATGCATCTCCTTACGGGAAGCACTTGCTTACTAAACAATCGATGGTGATTCATGCGGTTGACGGAACATACACTGAAACGAAGCAGAATTTTACCTATACGGCCGCGGGTGATCTTCTTACGGCGGAAGATGAGGCAGGAGCCGTCACGACTTACACGTACGATGCGCTTGGACGAGTCATAAAGGTGCTGTACAGCGATCAGACCCAGACCACGGTTCAATATGACGATGACCATAATACCGTCACAACGACTGGACCAGAAGGCATCGTCACCTTGGAGAAGTACGACCCATTTGGCTTTTTGGTTAAAGAAGTGGTGGATGACACCATTTTTGAATACACCTATGATGAAGCAGGGAACTTGGACCAACAAATTGATGCCGAACAAAACATCACAAAATTCACTTATGACGGGTTCAATCGACTAACAAAGACGCTTTACGCTGACGGGTCGCAGGATGAAACCAGCTATGATATGGTGAATCGCACGGTAACCTACACGGACCCTGCAGGAGTTAAGCAGCGGCAGAAGCTGGATTTGCTGGGGAACACTCTAGCCGTGGAAGAATGGAAGAACGGTGCCTTTACCCCATTGCAACAAGCTACTTATGATCTGGAAGGTAATGCACTGTCCGTGACGGACGGCAAGGGGCAGCAAACCCTTTATGAGTATGACACATTAGGACGGCTTGTGGCCATAACCGACCCGGAGCAACGTGTTACGAAATATACGTATAGCTTGGCCGGCGATTTGATCAAGATCGAGTACCCAGACAACACTTACGTGGAAAAAGAGTATAACGAATCGGGCAGCTTGATTCGTCAAATGAACGAAGAACATTTGGTGGAAGCTTATTTTTATGATTCAAGAGGGAATCTGATCAAATCGTTAGACCATTCAAGCCGGTTTACGGAGTATCAATATAACAGCGATAACTTACTTACAAAAATCCAGGCCCCGGATCAAACGATTCAGTACGCCTATGACGCGATGGGCCGACGTACAAGGATGACCGATGCCACGGGGAGTACGACATACAGCTACGATCCGATGGATGGCTCATTAACGTCCATTCGGTATCCGGATGGCACGCGTATCGACTATACCTACAACAAACAAATGCGTACGGGATATACGCTGACGGACGCCAATGGAAAAGCGGCAGGCGCAAGCTACACGTTAGATAAAATGAACCGGGTCAGCACATTGGGTGTAGTGCGAAATGCAGCGGGGACTAGGAAGTCCGCGTTGGCGGCTGCCCCAACGGCCTTGTCGGAAATCGACCAGATTACATTTGATTACAAGGCCAATGGATTGCTGGAACAAGGTGCGTCTGTTAACGGACCAAGTACGTCTTACAGCTATGAAGGTTATGACTTGACGGAGATGACGGTAACTGCTGGAGCTGCGGTCACTGCAAAGAAAGCGGCTGTAAACGCAAAAGAGAACTCCGCGACCGTAACCGAAGCGGCATATGGCTTGGCCAAGATGAGTGTAGCCACGGGGCATACGTTTAAGTATGAATATGACCTTAACAAGAACATCATCAGCCGTACACAAAACGGTGCTGTCGATACCTTTACTTATGATCCGTTGAATCGAATTCAGACCGAAAGCGGGTTAAAGAACAAACGGTACGCTTATGATGCACGCGGCAATCAGTTAACCGTGGAAGGCCGGGAACTCCGAGGCTTGACGAATGCGAACTTCACCTTCGACAGCCTGAACCGATTAACGAAGGTAAAACTGGAAGATGGCAAAGAAGTGAGCTATGTCTATAACGGGGACGGCTTACTCTATGAACGTGTGGAAGGGACCAACCGGACCCGGTATTATTATGATGAGGACGCGAAGCTGATCGCCGAAGCCAAGGTTAGCGGAGGCACGCCAAGCGTAACGTATACTTATATCTACGACCTGAGCGGACGTTTATGGTCTCGCGTGGACCAGGCCGGTGGCGAGGTGCAGTATTACCAACTCAACGGTCACGGCGACGTCATTGGCCTGACCGACAGCCAGGGCAACCAACTCAACACCTACACTTACGACATCTGGGGCAACCCGGAAACTGAAGAAGAGACGGTTCCGAACATCTTCCGTTATTCGGGCGAATACTGGGACAACACGACGGATCTCCAATATCTTAGAGCTCGTTGGTATGATCCGAATGCGGGAAGATTCGTCTCCAAGGACCCATACCAAGGCAGCATCGCGAATCCGCTAAGTTTGAACCGGTATTCGTATGTGGAGAATAATCCGTTGATTTATG
>NZ_JAWDJI010000067.1:0-16608 GCF_032465655.1 Paenibacillus sp. 3LSP
ATCCTGACGTTATCCACCGTCACTGGGACGGCGGAAACGGCACAACGGCTTGCCAAGCGTTATCCCGGCGCCGGCGCCGAAGCGATGGAAGGCTTTGGCGTGGCTGAAGCCGCCCGCCAGTTCGGCGTTCCCGTGCTGGAACTGCGCGCCATCTCGAACGCTGTAGGTCCAAGGCAACGGGAACTTTGGAAAATCGGCGATGCTTTGCAAGCTTTAGAGCAAGCTTGCGCTAAACTACCGGAGGTGTTGCAATCATGAAAATCGCTTTTTCGCCTTGTCCTAACGATACTTTTGTGTTCCACGCGTGGGTTCACGGCTTAATCCCGGGCGCTCCGGAGCTGGATGTCTCCTATGCGGATATTGATATTACGAACGGTTGGGCGGCTTCCGGCACCGGACCTGAGGTGCTGAAAATTTCCTATGCCGCGCTCCCTTGGGTGCTGGACGAATACGCACTGCTCCCGTGCGGCGGAGCGCTGGGCCGAGGCTGCGGACCGCTTGTATTAACGGCGAAGGCATCCTCGGCTTCCGACCTGTCGGGCCGCCGCGTAGCGGTGCCAAGCGAACGTTCCACCGCTTACCTGCTGTTTCGGCTCTGGGCAGCAAAGCATGTGCCCGGCGGTGTCGGCGAGATCGTCGTCATGCCGTTTGACGAGATCATGCCGGCCGTTCAACGCGGCGAACTGGATGCAGGCTTGGTGATTCATGAGGCGCGTTTTACTTATCAAAATTATGGACTCCATCTGCTTCAAGACCTGGGTAACTGGTGGGAATCTGACACGGGCTTGCCAATCCCCCTCGGCGCCATCATCGCTCGCCGGTCGCTGGATCTAGCCTCGATAGCCCGCTGGACACGGGAATCCGTGGAATATGCTTGGGCGCATCCGGACGCTTCGGCGGACTATGTGATGAGCCATGCGCAGGAAATGTCGCCCGAGGTGCAGAAAGCGCATATCGGACTGTATGTGAACCAATATACTGCCGATTTAGGCGAGGACGGCTATGCGGCCATCCACGGTTTGCTGGACCGCGCGGCGGCCGAAGGCTTGGTGCCCAAAATCGATCCAGCCAAGCTGAATCCCAGCTGGTGAGCCATATCAATCGATCTAACAAAGAAAAAAGGAGCCGAATCTCGGCCCCTTCTTTCTTTGGATAAGGGACTTACGCCCCTCCGCCGAACCGCTTGCGATACCCGCATTTCCGGCATAGCTCCTCTACGGCCTCGCGCCGAGAGAAGCCTTCGTATAGACGGTTCGCCCGTTCTCCTTCCACTATCTCTGAAAACGGCGTCTTGTACACATTCCCAAGATTAATGATCCCTTCCCCATCCAGACAGCAAGGAATGACCGTGCCGTCCACGAGAATTCCGGCTTGGTTGCGCAGCGCATGGCAGAAGCCTTTGCCATCGTCCTCCGGAGCGCGCAAGTCCGGCCAATCAAATTCGTAATCTTGGTTCAAGTAGATCCGCTCGGCTAATTTAACCCCGCTTCCCGGTGTGACTTTCTCCTCAATCCGGTAATCTAGGTTGAATTCCTCCTCAATGATGGCGAGCGTCTCCCGGTTACGCATCCGTTGCAGGTTCGTCTCATTATCCTGCGTCAAATTCCACAGCCGGAACGAAACGATCAAATCGGACGCAGCTACCGCCTCTCGCACGAAGGACAAAACGTTTCGCAAATACCCCTCCCGGTCAGTTGAACCTTCATGTCCATCAAAGCTGTGCAGCGAAAAATTCATCTGCCGCAGCGCCGGCTTGCCAAGCAGCTTATGCCGCACTTTGGGGAGCAGCGTGCCGTTCGTGGTGATGTTGACCTTAAACCCTTTTTCGTGACTGATGTCGAGCAACTGATCGATCTTGGGGTGCAGCAGCGGCTCGCCTTTGACATGGAAATAAATATAGTCCGTATGCGGCTTGATGTCGTCCAGAATTTTGCGAAAATCCTCCACCTTGATAAACTGCGCCTGGCGATGGGTAGGCGGACAGAAGCTGCAAGCCAAATTGCAGATGCTGGTCGTTTCGATATAGAACTTTTTAAATTTTTTCATGGTGACCTACTTCGTTTAAATTTTAGTTACTGTCTTATTCTATCAATGAAAGGCGGTTAGTAAAAGATCATATGATCTTTGTCCGCTTTATAGTAATCCAGTCGGTCTTGCAAAGTCCCGGTGTGCAATTCGAACATATGGCCGTCCGGGTCCAGAAAATAAATTGACTTTTGGTCGCGCGCATCTCTTTCACGCCCCGGCAGTACTTCGACGTTGAATTCCCGAAGTCGATTCTGAAAAGCCTCGAAATCCCGCTCGTCGATCGAAAAAGCGATATGCGTATATGTACGGTGCTGCTTGTCCCTCGGAAGGTCTTCCTGATTTAAGGCGATCCACAGCCCGTTCAAATCGAAGTAGGCAAGTTTGCGCCCTTTCACCAGGGGACTCGCGCCAAAGACCTGCTCATAAAACGCCATGGATCGATCCAAATCAGATACGGAGAAACAGAAATGATTAATGCCATTAATCTTCAAGCAAATCCTCCTATTCTCTCAAACAGAACGTGACAAGGCCTGGTGCCCTGCCACGACGATCAATCTTCATCTTGCTTCGTTTTCCTAGTTTAGGATGTAGCTTTGGCGGTGATTCGCACGTTTTCCACAATAATCGGCGTGCCTGCCCCTATCATATCCTGCCCCAGCGCCAACGTCAAAGACTCCGGCTCCAGTACAAACAATCGGCCTTCCTGCGGCATGCCGTTGATAAATAAATTGGTGTACGCCCCGTCACCAATCCCGGCAAAAACTACAGGCGTATTCCCTGCGTCGTCCGTAAATTGATTGGCAGGGATGTGAACGGTCCCGGTCATATCAGCAGGGGCCGCATAAAAGTAACGGAATACGGCTGGGGTTACGAGAATTTCGACTGCAGGCGGTCCCGGCGGTCCTGGCGGTCCTGGCGGTCCCATTGGCCCGACTGCTCCTGACTCACCTTGGGGTCCCGGCGGCCCCATCGGCCCTCCGCTCCCTGGCATGCCCTGCGGCCCCGCCGGCCCGGGAACTCCCCTTATATCGGCCGGGTCTCCCGCTTCTCTCTCACGTATCCACCGCTCATACTGCCACAATGCACGACGGTATTCCCGCATCAGACTCACTGCTTGCAGATAACGATCCCGCAGTGAAGACACGGTCCGTTTCCGGCGTCGACGACGCGAGCTTGCCGAGCAGTGCTTCACCTTATGCACTTGTTGCCACCGTTTGTTCATACGCTTTGTCTTTTTGCAAGCAGCTCTTACCGCTCCCATGCACCGCTTCCCCCTGGCCAGATGGTTCTTCAAGCCTTACTTTCCTATCCTATGAATAACCCGCCTTGGATGCTTGGGCAAATGGCTTCACGTCGTTCCAAAAATCCATATTCAACGGAGGCTGTCTGCCCTATCACTTTACGAAGTTGCATCATTATATATGATATATCGGACACCTTCGATACCATCAAAGATGAGGAGGTAATGTTAGATGCCTGTAATAAAACCCGTATTTACGGCAGTAGCATCCGCTCCAGTCGCCTCTGGGGGTGAAGTTACTACTGTAATTACACCAACGGTCTCCCGTTACTTCGCCACGTTAACAGCCGACATGATCGGTGCTACTGAAACGACCATTCCTGCCGACAGCTTCGTTGACGATGCCGACGCACCGATTACGGATCTGCCTGAGCTCACCACCACTGATTATCTCAACGTTTACATTAACGGCGTACTTCAACAAGCTTCGTTATCCACGCTGACCACGGCCAGCCTCGTGCTCGACACCGTGGACTTGACCCCGGGGATTCCCGTTATGATTGAAGTGGGCAGCTTCAGCAACGTCGTTTCCACGATCACGACCCCGCCAACGATATCGGCGCCTACGATTACGATTATCACGTAATCCATATTGACGAGCCGTCGCCTCATGGCATAAAATATTGCCAATGATAACGCAATAAGGCGATGGAGTTCGCCTGAACCGCTCATTTGGAGCTGATGACTCCTACCAGATTCTCTGGTAGGAGTCTGTCTATTTTTCAGGAGGTCGAGCATATTGAATATCCTTGCATTGATTGTTGGGGGCTTCCTCGGTACCCTGCTCCGCTACGGTCTGTCCCTCTGGATTCCAAACATCGGAGCTTTCCCCCTATCGATCCTGCTCATCAACTGGGCCGGTTGCCTATTTCTCGGGTGGTTGTTTACCGTCGCAGCTTTGCGAAAAATCCATCCCAGTCTACGCATCGGGGCTGGAACAGGATTTGCCGGTGCATTTACGACGTTCTCTACCTTCACGGTCCAGACCGTTGATGCGGTACATACCGGACAGCTGGTTGCAGCACTAGCCTATCTGTTCATCAGCTTACTCGGCGGTCTTCTCATGGCTTGGATTGGAGTCCGCTTAGGTCAAAAACAACAAGCTCCTAAGGAAGGTGATCCCGCATGATCGGTATCGTAGGACTTGGCGGCATTCTCGGCACGTTGCTTCGTTACTACTTAGGCCAATGGATCTCTACCCAAACCGCCTCTCGCGGTTCGCAATTCCCTTGGGGAACTTGGGTGATCAATCTCAGCGGCAGCCTCCTGCTTGGCATCCTAGCCGGACTCCATACACGGCAGGCCATCTCTGACTGGAGTTGGTTGATGATAGGCACGGGATTTTGTGGGGCCTACACAACATTCTCCACTTTTGGATATGAAACAATCACCCTAATCAACAAGGGGCAAAAACAAAAGGCTATCGTGTATGTGCTCACCTCGGCTTTACTCGGCGTGACTTTCGCTTGGTTCGGCAGCTGGCTTGCCTCATACTAGCGATACCGCTCATTCCAAAGGCATCCGCCCGTATAACGATCAAGCGTCTCGGCTCCAGCATATAATGCAGCAAATCCGCAAACATGCGAGAAAAGGTGATTCCAATTGGCCAGTTTTCGTAGAGCTTATTTGCTGAAACAACGCATTGCCGGGAAGATGCTCAGGTTGAACGGAGTTCATGGTGTAGGTGTCGGTTTGCGGGACCCCAAACACCCAAAACGAGGCGCAGCCATTATTGTATATGCCGATACTCTGTCCAAAGCCGCTGCTGCCAAAAAAAACAAGTCACCCCGCACCACAGCATTACCTCGTTATCTCAAACCTCGGGCTGGCGTGCCGTTTCGAATCGTTCGTTCCCCCAGGTTCTGTAAACGTTCCGGTAACGGTCCGAGCACCAGGTTCACTCGCCGAATTCGCCCGGTCGTGGCCGGCTACAGCGTGGGCACTTCGGATTCCTCCGGCACAGCTGGTTTGATCGTCAGCGATGCCTCCGGATGTGAACGTCTGATCCTTAGTAACAACCACGTTCTCGTTAATAATAATACCCGGCGTTTCTCTGCCACGGTGCAGCCGGGAGGCGCCGATGGAGGTACCGTTCCCAAGGACCGCATCGGTCAGCTGGACCGTTTCGTTAAGCTGAGCCGCAAACGGGCGAATTATTTGGACGCGGCCACCGCCAAACCTTTGCGACGCTCTTTGCTGAGACCAGCCTATGCCGTCTTTGGCATCGTCCCCGGGCATGTACGATCCTATAAAGTTGGCGATCGTCTCAAGAAGGTAGGACGGACGACCGGTGTGGGGACCGGTACGGTGGAATCGATCCATACCGATGTTCAGGTCGACTACGGGGATTACGGCAATTTGGGGACGATTACCTTCAAGAACCAAAGCGTGATCCGCGGCAAGCGCCCCGTCTCCCTGGAAGGCGATTCCGGCTCCGTGTGGCTGACGAGCAAAGGCAATCTTGCCGCTGCAGTTAACTTTGCGGGATCGGAAAACGGAATGTTGTCTATCTCCTATCCCATTGAATGGTTTATGCAGGTGTTTGGCACGAGGGCAGCGAAGCCTGCGTCGGGGCGACTGCTGCGAGCCCAACGGGGGAAGAGCAATAGGTTTATATGCATTCGGCCATTACCGGCGAAACTGGTCAAATCCCTTCGACCGATTACGGCATCTCCTCGACCACTCCGTCGGCATGCTACAGCAAAAAAAGCTCCCTAAGGGTATCCTTGGGGAGCTTACGATGTTATTCCATAAAATCTTTCAGCCGCTTGCTGCGGCTTGGATGCCGAAGTTTGCGCAGCGCTTTGGCTTCAATCTGACGAATCCGTTCGCGCGTTACCCCAAACTCCTTGCCAACCTCTTCCAACGTCCGCGTCCGGCCGTCATCCATCCCGAAACGCAGGCGAAGGACATTTTCCTCACGCTCTGTCAGTGTATCCAATACTTCTTCCAACTGCTCCTTTAACAACTCATAAGCTGCAGCTTCTGCCGGAGCCGGAGCATCGTGATCTTCGATGAAGTCGCCGAGATTCGAATCGTTCTCTTCGCCGATTGGCGTTTCCAACGAGACCGGCTCCTGAGCAATCTTCATGATCTCCCGCACCTTATCCGGCGTTAGATCCATCTCCTTCGCGATCTCCTCCGGAGTCGGCTCGCGTCCGATCTCCTGGAGCAACTGCCGGGAGACACGGATCAATTTATTAATGGTTTCCACCATATGAACCGGAATTCGGATCGTCCGGGCTTGGTCTGCAATCGCACGGGTAATCGCTTGACGAATCCACCAGGTGGCGTAAGTACTGAACTTGAATCCTTTCGAATAATCGAACTTCTCCACCGCTTTGATCAAGCCCATGTTGCCCTCTTGAATCAGGTCCAGGAATACCATCCCGCGCCCAACATAACGACGGGCAATGCTGACCACCAATCTGAGATTCGCTTCAGCCAATCTGCGCTTCGCTTCCTCATCCCCGTTCTCGATGCGCTGCGCAAGCTCAATTTCCTCCTCTGCGGACAACAGAGGCACGCGCCCGATTTCCTTCAGATACATTCTGACCGGGTCATCGATTTTAATTCCTGGCGGTAACGTCAGATCGTCGGTGTAATCCAATTCATTATTCTTCAAGTCCTCTGTCATCTTCCAGACCCCCACCCTAAAAATTAAATGCGAAAACCACTTCTATATCTCTAAAGCCACAAATCCATTTGACAAATGATTGATTTTATGCTATTATTGAGGAGATTATTGCGTGAGTGTTTTGTGATTGGCTATCCGTCATTTTACCACAGTTCATTATTTTATACAACATTTATTTTTAATTTTGTTCGCAGAGTGAGACGCTGATCCTTCCGGATCAGCGTTTTTTGGTTTGCCTATGACTCTAAATCGATCAATCAAGACAGATCTTCCCAAGCCCGTAACAATGCCCCTTGGAAAATTTCCAACGGTTGTGCCCCTGAGACTGCATACTTCCCGCGCAGCACAAAGAACGGTACGCCGCGAATCCCAAGTCTTCTTGCTTCATTCTCATCCTCGCGAACAGCATCGGCATACGTATTTTGCTCCAACACTTCCCTAACGGCGGCACCATCCAAGCCCACCTCTTCCGCCAAACGAACCAATGTGTCCCGGTCCCCGATATGCAGCGAATCCGTAAAATAAGCCCGGAACAACCGCTCCGTCATCTCCTTCGCCTTGCCCTGTTCCCCAGCATAATGCGCTAAGCGATGAGCATCAAACGTATTCGTAGGAATGATCGTATCAAAGTTATACGTCAAGCCTTCCGTTTGAGCCTGCTGTGCAACATTGCGGTTAGATTCCTTCGCCTGCTCCAGGCTGAGGCCGTATTTGACCGCTAACAGTTCATGAATGCTCGACTCTGTATCCTTAGGTGCCCCTGGATCCAGTTCAAAGCTGCGGTATACGAGTTCGATCTCATCTCGATGACTAAAAGATTCTAAAGCCCTTTCGAGGCGACGCTTGCCAATATAACAAAACGGACAGCCAAAGTCCGACCACACTTCAATTTTCACATCAATCTCCTCCTTTTTTAGCGCAAGCTCCTTGCCGGATTAGCCCTCATTCGCTGCCAGCTCTCCGACAAGGATGAATTGTTCAATCACCATCATATGGGATTTCCTTGCGTTTATGCTGCACCTTCCCGCAAGATGTGACTTGCTTGTCTAAGGCAGCTATAATAAACAAGTAAGGATATTTTTCCATAAGAGGTGATTCTATGAAAGTGACTTATTTGGGACATTCCTGCATCCTGGTAGACACAGGAAAGCATCAGTTGATCATTGATCCATTCCTCACCGGAAATCCTTCGGCAGCTGTCGCAGCCGATGACATTCAAGTCGATTATGTGCTGCTGACTCATGGTCATTCCGATCATATCGCAGATGCGGAAAGCATCGCCCGGCGAAACAATGCGCCGATTCTCGCCATTGTCGAGCTGGCAGATTATTTTGCTGGCACTGGACTGCAAACGGTTGGCATGAACCTTGGCGGCTCCCGTACGTTCCCGTTTGGTAAATTAAAATGGGTGCCTGCGCTGCACAGCTCGTCCGTTAATCATAACGGCGTAAATGTATATCTTGGCGTGGCCGCTGGAATCCTGCTCGATCTTGACGGAACAATCCTTTATCATGCCGGAGATACCGCCTTATTCAGCGATATGAAATTGGTTAGCTCTCGCGGCCCGGTCGATCTCGCATTCCTGCCGATTGGCGATCATTTTACTATGGGACCGGAGGATGCTCTAACCGCAGCTGAATGGATTGGCGCCAAGCACGTTGTCCCTGTGCACTACAATACGTTTGATGCCATTGCCCAGGACGGGGAACAATTTGTCGCAGATCTCGCACGGATCGGCATTACAGGTCATGCCTTGAAGCCGGGCGATTCTTTGGACAACTTCTAAATTAAACGGATGAACAGCAAAATGGTTGCACTTTGCAGCAATTTTGCTGTTTTTTAATCCGCCAACTCCTTCCCCCGCGTCTCGGTCCCCAACCAAAACACGGCCAGTGCCCCAATTAGAATCGTCACGAAGAACATCCAGAAGATTCCTCCGATGGCGACGTGCCGGGCAACCAGCATGCCAACCAAATACGGAGCGATAATGCCGCCGACCCGTCCAAAGGAAGCGGCCAAGCCAACTCCGGTAGAACGCACCCGCGTCGGGTATAGTTCCGGGGTATACGCATACATGCCGCCCCATGCCCCCAGATTAAAGAAGGACAAGCAGATCCCGGCAGCAATCAGCATACCTTCGCTGGATGCAATGCCAAACCAGGCGGCGCTGGCTGCAGTGAGCAGCAAATACAACACCAGCACAAACTTACGCCCAAACTTCTCGATGAAATAGGCGGCCGTAAAATAGCCTGGTAATTGCGCCAACGTCATGATCAGCACGTATTCAAAGCTTTTGACCAAGCTGAAGCCTTTCAGGACCATCACCGAAGGCAGCCACAGAAACATGCCATAATACGAAAAGACAACGGTAAACCACAAAATCCATAGCATCACCGTCGAACGGCGGTGCGGAGAAGCCCAAACGGACTTAAACCGCTCCCCGAAAGAAAGACCCCGCTCTTGTAGATGACCCGTCTGCTGTTTAAATCGGGCTGGCTCCTGGATGGATTGGCGCAAGTACAGCGCGTATAACGCAGGGATCGCACCGATGAGAAAAGCGGCCTGCCATCCATAATCCGGTATGATGAAATACGAGATCAACGCCGAAGCAATCCAACCGGCAGCCCAGAAGCTCTCCAGCAGCACGACGGATTTTCCACGTTCCTGAACCGACACCGATTCAGATACCAATGTGGAAGCGACCGGAAGCTCACCGCCAAGCCCAAAGCCGGCAATAAAGCGAAGCAAGCAAAGGATCGCAAAACTTGTAGCGGCAGCCGACAAACCGCTGGCGATCGAGAAAATCAACAGTGTCCATAGAAGTACGGATTTGCGGCCAAACTTGTCCGCCATATAACCGGCAATCGCTGCGCCAAACGCCATCCCTACGGAGTTGATCGCGGTAAAGAAGCCGGTCTGCTGCGGCGTTAAGCTCCATTCTACCGCAAGTGCCGCAGCGATAAACGAAATCATCCCGACGTCCATCGCATCAAACATCCAGCTGAGCCCGGCGCTGAATAGCAGCTTCCGCCGTGCTGACGCGGGTCTTCCTTGGAAAGCCTGTTCCTGAGCATTCAAACGACTCGCCCCCTAACCAATCTTGTTCTAACTGTAGCTTATCCCGGAAAGCGGTCGATCCATGCTAAGATCTCATGCCTTCTTTCTTCTTGGACAGGATCCGGTTGCGAATCACGAATATGACGCCCAGCACAAGCAAGAATAAGACGTAGGAGAAGATCAAGTCCTGAAGATTTACCCCCGGAAACACGATCGATGCGCTTAAGATCCCAAACAGCCAGATACTTGACAGGTTCCCAACCAGGTTAGACCAGACATAAGAATGGAGCTTTAGATTCGAAATCGCCGACATAAACGAAATGAGATTGTTGGGCATAATCGGAATGGTGCGGAGAAAGATTACTGCCCATACCCCATAGCGGTCTAGCCCTTTTTGCCATTTTTCGTATTTTTGCAGCTTAGCTAACCACCGACGGTGAAACCAATCCGCGAAAAAGTATCTGCACATCAGATAAACGACCATCCCCGCCGCCGTTCCAGCAATCCAGCTAGCGAATAAACCGTTCGTGATCCCCAGCAGGGAGAGATGCAGCATCACGATCGTGGCAAATGGAAAAAATCCAAAAAGCCCCTGTACAACTGCGAGCGGGATCGTAAGCAGCAGGATCGAGTATCCGCTCAACTGCGTCGTCTCCAAGAACCAGTCCGTGATTTCTTTAACCCATTCGTTCAAATGATTTGATCCCCATTCCCCAAAGCATTTTAAGCCTCAACAACCCGTTTTCCCAAAATAACGAGATCCCTTTCTACGCCATCCAAATTGGCTACCCGGGGCAAATGCGCCCAACGTTCGAAGCCGAACTTACTAAGCAGCTTTAGGCTCGGCTCGTTATGACCAAACACGAATCCAAGCAGCGTATGTACCCCAATCTCAGGACAAACTGCAAAAGCTCGATTTAACAAGATTCCTCCGATTCCGCGAGAACGGTAGGCTTCTGTAATATAAATACTGATTTCGGCTGTTCCGTTATAGGCCGGTCGCCCGTAAAAGGACTGAAAGCTGAGCCAGGCGATGACTTTCACCTCAGATTTCATGACCAATAGCGGCCGGAAATCAGGCGAATGCTCATCAAACCATTTCCGTCTAGCTTCAACGGTCACCGGCTCCAAATCTGCGGTAACCAGGCGTCCAGCGATCGTCTCATTGTAAATCGCCACGATCGCCGGCAAGTCCTCCGGCGTGGCGTCTTCAATCGTATATTCGAAATGTTCCGTCATATGTACATGCTCACAGTCCTTACACAATTTTGTTGTACAGCTTAAGCACACTAAAATGCATGCCTTCATGATACGTTGTAAAATTGATTAACTGGCCGACGGTTTCAATCCGATAGCCAGAGGAGGTCGTGTACGGGTCGATCTTTTCTTCAAGCCGGCCGGATAGTTCTGCTTTTACCTGCAGAGGTTGATCCTCGAGCACCTTCAGAATTTCATCCAGTGCAGGACTTTCAGAGCTCCATTCCGCCGGTGCAGTTCCGTTGGCGAACAGTTCTTGATATATCGCCGGCAGTTTTGGCGTTCTCCCGGTAAAGGAATAAGCGTATTTATCCAAAACCAAAGCGAGATGGCCCAAATTCCATAACATATGATTGCGAAAACCTGCTGGAATCATCGTCAATTTCTCTTCCGGTATCGTTCTTACCAGCTTCAAAGTTTGGGACCGTACAAAATCAAGCTGCCGCCAAATCATCTCTTCCATTCCCTTTCCCTCCTAGTCCATTTCATGTTTAATTTGAACGTAGTGCTCCACTGTAGGCATGGGATCGTAGAATGGATGAAGCAGCGTTTTCCATTCCTCATAATCAGGAGATTGACGGAAACCTACCTCATGGGCAGATATCGATTGCCAACGCACTAGTAGAATATATTTATTTTCGGTCTCTACACACTTATGAAGCTCATGTCCTAGATAACCGGACACCCGGCTGATAATTTTGGAAGCCTTGCGGAATTGGCTTTCGAAATCATTAATCATTCCGGGCTTCACATGCAGCTCAGCTACTTCAAGAATCATCCTCTGCATCCCCTCCGTTCAACTGATTATAGCACGGACTAAGTGCTTTATGAATCCAAATTGCGGCAATTGAGCCTTCCCCCATAGCCACGCTAACCTGTTCCGCATGAAGTCCTAGATCCCCAGCCACCCACACGCCAGGGACGTTCGTCTGCTTCGTCCGTGGATTCGTCTCGATATGACGGTTCTCGGCAATGCGCACTCCCAACTGAGCAGCTAAACCGGAATGAACTTCATTGCGGCCAAACGCAATAAATCCCCGTTCTGCTGCTAAGCTCCGTCCATCCTGTAAGTTCACACTGCGGATGAAGCCTTCGGATTGCTTCACTTCGGCGATGGCCGCTTCCTCGTAGCGAATCCCCTGTTCCTCCATCCGTTTCAGGAGCGATGGGGCAACAGGTGTCTGTTCATGATTCACATAAGTTAAATCCCGGGTCCGCTGGATGAGCAGGAGTGCCATCTTGGCACCGGTGTCCCCCGCCCCCATTAATACCGTATTACGCCCTTCAATTTCGTATCCGTCACAATCCGGGCAGACGTAGACGCTTAGCCCAAGCGTAGGAACCAAACCAGGGATATCGGGAAAACGGTCCAGTACACCGGTCGCGAGCAGCAAGGTTCGACCTGAATACGTTTGGCCGGTTAATGTTTTTACCTGAAATCCCTCCTCCCGTTTCTTTGCCTCGATTACGGTATCCTGCACAAATTTCACACCATAAGACGTCGCCTGTGTTCTCCCCCGGTCGCGTAATTCTTCGCCGGAAATCCCTTCCGGAAACCCCAGCAGATTATGATATTGCCGGCATAACGTAGATCTCCCGTAACCTGTGTCTATAACGAGTACGTTGTGGACCGAGTACCGACCTAGCTGAATCGCGGCTTGTAATCCTGCAATACCGCCGCCAATGATCATACAGTCGTAGTTTGTGGTTTGAGTCATGTTGTTATCTCGCTTTCCTTAGCTATGGATTGCTGTCGTTCACTCAGTGTATAGCCACTTTCCCCTTAGGAGAAAATTAAAGCGTAAAACAAGGAGGTGAAAGATGTTGGACAAGTTTCTCGTCAAGCTACTTGGCAATGGAATTATCGTCATCGTCATGGTGATGCTCTTAAGCAACGCTTCATTCATCTCAGCGCTGTTGACAGCTTTAGCGTTGTCTATTCTAGCCTATTTATTCGGGGACTACTTCATCCTTCCACGGACGAACAATGCGATTGCAACCGTGGTGGATGCGTTTCTCGTCTTTATCCTCCTGTGGGCGATTGCCGCCAACGCGGAATGGACGTTGTCCCTTAGCGAAATCCTTGCCATTACCATCGTGATGGGTGTGTTTGAATGGTTCTTGCACGCTTGGATGCTGCGAGACGGCATTCGCAGGGATAGCAGCGTACGAGTGCGTGATGCTCGATAAACAACGAAAAAAGCGCGAGTACAAGGGATTCCCCTATGCACTCGCGCTTTGTGTAGATGGTTTAGTTGCAAATTAGCTGCCCAGCATGACGCGATCATCGGACAACTTGTGGCCGCTGATCCGCTCAAATTCACCTAGCAGCCGTTCGATCGTTAACTCGCGTTTGTTCGTTTCATCCACATCGAGAATAATCCGCCCGCCATCCATCATGATAAGGCGGTTCCCCAATCGGATCGCTTGCTCCATGTTGTGGGTGACCATCAACGTAGTTAGCTTCAGCTCACTAACGATCTCCTGCGTAAGCTTCGTCACCAGCTCAGCCCGGGCTGGGTCCAGTGCAGCAGTATGCTCGTCTAGAAGCAGCACCTCCGGTTCGGTAAACGTCGCCATCAACAGGCTCAGCGCCTGGCGTTCCCCGCCCGACAATGTACCGACCTTGGCGCGCAGCCGGTTCTCCAGGCCAATGCCCAGCCTGCGTAACTGCTCTTGGAACATGGAACGGCGCTTCGCGTTCACACCGAGCACAAGGCCGCGTGTCTTCCCGCGAGAGTAGGCCATCGCTAAGTTCTCCTCGATGGTCATATGCGGAGCAGTACCGGCCATCGGGTCCTGGAACACACGGCCAATCCACTTGCTGCGGCGATGCTCCGGCAGGTGGCTGATGTCGACGCCGCCTAGGCGAACCTCGCCGGCATCCGGCTTAATGACACCGGAGATCATATTCATCAACGTCGACTTTCCTGCCCCGTTACTGCCGATCACCGTTACGAAATCACCGGGGTTCAGGTGCAGATTGACATCAATGAGCGCGATCTTCTCATCCGGCGAACCGGGATGAAAGAGCTTCGAGACCTGGGTTAACTTCAGCATTAGAACCCACCCCCTGCGCTCTTCTGTCCGGCAGTTTGCGTAATTTCAGCGGCGCGCCGACGAGCAACCGCTTTTTGCTTCATGTTTCTTTGGACGGTCGGAACCACTAGTGCAATAATAACGATAACTGCCGTAATCAACTTCAAGTCAGTTTGCTCCAACCATTCAATCCGCAGCGCCAAGGCGACAACCACCCGATAGACGATGGATCCGAGTACCGCTGCCAGAGTGGCCCAAAATACCGTGCGCGCCCCGAAGATCGCCTCCCCGATAATCACCGATGCCAGCCCAATGACGATCATCCCGATCCCTGACGAAATGTCGGCGAAGCCGGACTGTTGAGCGATGAGCGCCCCGGACAAAGCCACAAGCCCGTTAGACAAACTGAGCCCGAGTATAATCGTATTGTCCGTATTGGCACCAAAACTGCGGATCATCCGTTTATTGTCACCGGTGGCCCGCAGAGCCAAGCCCAGCTCCGTCCGGAAGAACAAATCCAGCAGCAGCTTGATGGCGATCACAACGATCGGCATGAACACCAGCGGCGAAACCGAGGTGAACAGCGTCGTCTCCCCAAGCAAGCCTACATTCGGTTTGCCCATGATCCGCATATTGATGGAGTACAACGCAATCATCATCAATATCCCGGAGAGCAGTCCATTAATCCGTCCTTTGGTATGAATGATGCCGGTGATCGCACCGGCGGCCAAGCCGCCCAAAAAAGCGACGATCGTAGCAATCCAGGGGGAGCTTCCCCCTGTGATCATAACCGCAGCGATCGCACCGCCGGTCGTAAAGCTACCGTCCACCGTCAGATCCGGAAAGTCGAGAATGCGGAACGTAATATATACGCCGAGCGCCATAAGCGCATACAGCAGGCCGGATTCCAGCGCCCCCAGCAGCGAGTTCAACATGGTGAGTACCTCCTCAAGAAATTAGGAGCGAGTGCTGCCTATTCGATCAAATTGTTTTCCTTATCCGTAATTTCATCCTTCATCGCATCGGTCACTTCGATCCCTTGCTCAGCCGCCGCTTTCAGGTTCATGATCAAGTCGAGCTTATCCGGCACCGTCACTTTCAGATCACCGACGTTTTTGCCGTTCTTCAGCACTTCAACTGCCATTTGTCCCACTTGATACCCGTGGTCATAGTACTTGAACCCGACCGTTGCAAAAGCGCCCTTCTCCACCGTATCGCGGTCACTCGAGAAGAACGGAATGTCGTTATCGTTCGCGACCTGGATCACCGTGCTGACAGCTTCAACGACCATGTTATCGAGCGTAATGTACAGCGCATCTACACGCCCTACCAACGATTCGGCTGCTTGCTTCACTTCCGACGTATTGGTTACCGAGGCTTTCACCAATTTGATGCCGTGAGCTTCCAGCGCCTTCTCAGCATGGTTTGCCATAACAACGGCGTTGGGTTCCCCTTGGTTGATAACCAAACCTACGGATTTCACATCCTTAAAGTGCTCAGCAATGAAGTCCATCAGTCTCGTAATCGCTTCCGGGTTCGTATCCGAAGCCCCGGAGATGTTCCCGCCCGGATGATCCAAATTGTCCACCAATTTGGCATCCACCGGATCCGTGACCGCCGCGAACAGGATCGGCGAGTTCTTCACCTGTTGCGCTACAGCTTGTGCAGGCGGCGTAGCGATCGCGAGCACCAGATCGTATTTCTCACCGGCAATTTTTTGCGCAATGGTCATATTGTTCGTTTGATCCCCCTGCGCATTGTTGTAATCCAGGTCCAAGTTCTCTCCTTCCACAATGCCTGCGTCCTTCAAAGCATCCAGGAAGCCTTCCCGCGTTGCATCCAAGGAAGGATGCTCCACGATTTGTGAAATCGCGATTTTGTACGTTTTCTGATCGGAATCTGACGTATTCCCCGCACCCGTGGTATTTTCTGTTCCGGTTCCCCCGGCGTTCCCCCCATTTGCAGCATTCCCATTGCCGGCATTGTTACCGCAAGCAACGACGCCGACCAGCAGCAGCGACATGGCGAGAATCATCCCAAGCTTCTTCTTCATGTTTTGTTTCCCCTTTCTCTCTCATGAAATTAATGACCCTGCAGTGTTGGAGCAGTAAAGCACAATCTGTTTAACGCTTTTAATGATGAAAGGATTAAAGCGCCCGTGGACAAGGATTCGCCCAACATGGACACAAAGTATGATTTCTATATTAAATGGTGGTCAATTATACGTCAATACAGCGCGATCACTCAGTTAAAATGTTACTAAAGAGGCATCGGTTCACTCACATCGAAA
>NZ_JAWDJI010000068.1:0-48700 GCF_032465655.1 Paenibacillus sp. 3LSP
CGGGGTTCGCGTTCCAGGCATCTTAAATGACTGCCCACGCTAGCTTGACACTGACGCTCACGGCCCAATGATTGATTTACGTGACAATTTCCTATACGATGAATACATTGAGTGATCTCGAACCAAGATGAATTCATGCCTTAATTCAGGCAGCTGATATCGGAGCCGGAGCTCGTTAGTTGACGGGCACCCTCATGTTGAATGCCGGCAGGGGAAAGGAAGAGCACCATGGCTAAAAAAGTGAAAGTATCCGAATTAGTGAACCAATTCGGGCTCGAGGTGGTTTCCGGAGAGCAAGGGTTAAAACGTGCGATCACGGTCGACGATTTGTATCGTCCGGGCCTGGAGATGGCCGGGTATTTTGAATACCATCCGCCGGAGCGCGTTCAGATTCTGGGGAAAACCGAGCTGGCCTTCTTCGAGATGCTACCGGAGAAGGAACGGAAAGATCGCATGGAGCGGTTATGCAGCAGCGATGAGACCCCTTGTATCATCGTTACCCGCTCTTGGAAGGTACCTGAGGAGCTGATTGAGATCAGTTCAGAGAAGCAAATCCCAGTCCTTCGCAGCAGCATGGCGACGACAATCCTGTCGAGCCGGATCACCAGCTTCTTGGAACGGAAGCTGGCGCCAACCGCGACGATTCACGGGGTTCTCGTTGACGTCTATGGCGTGGGGATGCTAATTACCGGCAGCAGCGGTATCGGGAAGAGTGAAACGGCCCTCGAACTGGTGAAGCGCGGACACCGTCTGATTGCGGACGATGCGGTAGAAATCCGGCAAACGTCGGATAACCAATTACACGGTACAGCACCTGAACTCATTCGCCACCTGCTTGAGATCCGCGGCGTAGGGATCATCAACGTCATGACGTTGTTTGGTGCCGGGGCCATCCGCAACAACAAGCGAATTTCGCTGGTTGTCAGACTGGAAGCTTGGCAACAAGAGAAGCAGTATGACCGATTAGGTCTGGATGAAGAGACTACGCGGATTATCGATACCGATGTCCCGCTGGTGACGATCCCGGTGCGTCCTGGACGGAACTTGGCCGTCATTATCGAGGTAGCCGCGATGAACTTCCGTTTGAAGCGAATGGGGTACAACGCTGCGCTGCAGTTTACGACAAAACTGACCGAAACGATTTCAGAAGATATCGACGATTTGGAGTAGGAGCGTGAACGATGGGCACTTTGTTATTAGACCCGATCGCTTTTTCCATCGGGGGCTTGAAAGTACACTGGTATGGCCTGATTCTGGGCTGCGCGGCTTTGGTCGGCCTTCTGTTAGCCGTTTGGGAAGGGAAGCGGTTCCGCATCCCTCAGGAATTTTTTATGGACTTGCTGTTATTGGGCGTACCGTCGGCGATTGTCGCCGCGCGGATTTATTACGTCGCGTTTATGTGGGACGATTACAAGGATAACTTCTGGGATGTATTTAAAATCTGGAACGGCGGTATCGCCATTTACGGGGCGCTGATCGGCGCGATCATCTGCGCGGTGATCTTTGTTCGGCGTCGCGGCTATAACTTCTGGCGGATCGCTGATATTTGTGCGCCTTCCCTGATTGTGGGGCAGATGATTGGGCGCTGGGGGAACTTCGTGAACCAGGAAGCTTATGGCGGACCAACAACGGAGAGCTTCCTTCGCGACAACCTGCATTTACCTTCATTTATTGTGAATCAAATGAACGTGCAGGGGACATTCCATCACCCGACGTTTCTGTATGAATCGTTGTGGAACCTGGTGGGCTTGATCTTGCTGATGATTTTACGGAGACAGAAATTTTTGCGCGCAGGGGAATTGTTCGCCTCGTATTTCATCTGGTATTCGATCGGACGATTCTTCATTGAAGCGTTGCGGACGGACAGCTTAGCGTTCCAGGGAGCATCCTGGCTAGCGTCGTTCGTGAATGGGCTATGGACGCCAATGACCTGGCTTGGATTCGAACAAGGGTATCTGGCGCCTTCTTACGGTAACGTTCGCATTTCCCAGCTGCTTGCCTTGGGCATTGTGGTTGCGGCGATCATCTTCATTATCGTACGTCGCAGTACCGTTCGTGACCTGCCGTACTACAGTGATCCTATTACATCTACGAAAGCCGCCGCAGCGGATGCTTTGCCGGTAACGGGTGGAGCGGCTGAATCTGAGCAAGCGAAGCTGTCTAAGACGGAGGAAACGACTGTGGAGGAGTTGGCGGAAGCGCCGGAAGACAAGAAGGAGTAGCAGCCACATGATAAACACCGTGTTATTTGATCTTGATGGAACGATCATCGATACCAATGAACTGATCATTACAACCTTTTTGCACGTCATTGATAAGCATGGCTTCCAGCCGCGCACGAGAGAAGAAATCATCCCGCATATGGGGCAAACGTTAGAGCACCAGTTGCAAGTGTTCTCAGGCCGTGAGGATGTAGCGGATCTGGTAGCAGATTACCGAAAATACAACCGGGAACGCCATGATGAACTGATCCGTGAATTTCCCCAGGTCAAAGAAGTGATCTCCGATTTGCACGAACGGGGGATCACGATGGGAATTGTCACGACGAAAATTAAGGAGACCACGATGCTCGCCTTAAACATGTTCGGGTTAAAGCCGTACATGAAATCGATCGTGACGGTGGAGGACGTGAAACATCCCAAGCCGCATCCTGAGCCAATTCTGACGGCGTTGCGCGAGCTGGGGGCTGACCCGGCACACACGTTGATGGTGGGGGATAGTGCCGCCGATCTGCAATGTGCGAAGGCAGCGGGTGTGAAGGCAGCCGGTGTAGCTTGGTCGTTGAAAGGTGAGGCGGTGCTGCGCCAGTATCATCCGGATTACATCCTGCAAGAGATGCGAGATCTCTATGGAATCCTAGGTTTGGAGCCGGTGAGATCGTGAGACGAGTGAGGCGTTATCCGGTTGAAGGACCCAACGCACTCTGGCAGCTGTACCGGACGGTAAGCCCTTGGAAGGGCGTCCGGAACTTTATTTTTATCCAAATCGCCCGGTATTGCCCGATATTATCGCTGAAGAACGCCATTTACCGTCGGGTTCTCGGCATGAAGGTGGGCGAGCACACCGCGTTTGGGTTGATGGTGATGGTGGATGTGTTTTTCCCGGAGCTGATTACGGTGGGACGCAATTCGGTGATCGGGTACAACACGACGATTCTCGCCCACGAGTATTTGATCAAGGAATACCGCCTGGGTGAGGTGCGGATCGGCGATGAGGTGATGATTGGTGCGAACAGCACAATCCTCCCGGGTGTGACCATCGGAGACGGTGCAGTCGTCGCCGCCGGATCAGTGGTACATAAGGACGTGGCTCCGGGCACGTTTGTTGGCGGGAACCCGCTGAGGGTGCTGGAGCGGAAGAATCCCTAGAGTTGTGGGCGTGTCCTATGTCATCATCCGGAGTCCGATGTGGCTCAGCCCGCCTCTGCGGGCGCGCTAACGCTGACCAGGAGCGCTATTTTGCTGATTTTGGTGCTTTGAAATTTCTAACGACGCTGAGACACGCTATTTCGAGAAAAACACCTGAATTCGTCAGCAGAATGGAGCAATAAGCATTGTGATAAGCGTTAGAATCGTAATACGTTGATTTTAACTGCAATAAGGTTTGTGATAAGCGTTAGAAATAAAAGCGGTCCTTGAACCAGGCAATTTGCCGGGTGGGACCGCTTTTGTGTGTTTTATTTGAGTTTGATCTTGAATTCATGGGGTTTGAACGTGCTCTCTGTGGTTTCAGTTAGGGTAAAAGTTAATGGTTGTGCATACGTTTTGGGCTCCAGTTTGAATCGGATCACTTCAGTTAAATCGCTTGAATAATAAAACGGTGAAACTTCCATCTCCTTTTGTAAGAAGCGATGCTTATTCCCCTCATGATCCGTAAACTCTTCTTTGATTTCAAATGGGTGCTTCACTTTGTTTTCTTGTTTTTTCAACGCATAGATGCTGACTTGTGTACTTTGTTGATCAGGTGCCACTAACACCTTTTGGATTGAGGGGTCGGTGGTTAGGATTTCATTTTTCTCTGTATCGATAACCAGATCAAAGGATCTCGTGCTGGTTTTGGTTACTCTGAAGCCATCGATTTGAAGTGTAACTTCGTTCCAATCCGAGTAATAAAGGCTTTCAAAGTCAATGCCTTGAAGAATCACTTCGTTGTTAGCCAGAGACTCTCGATCATAAAAGCTACTTCTGGATGACGTATAGTAGTGGAACTGGTTCTCCTGTTTCTCACCCAAGTAGAGCTTAGCCTCAAGGTTAACCGCCATGTAAACATTCGTACGCATTTCAGGCTCAAAGACGATCGTGGTGCTCAAAGGTCGGAGGACCATTTCACGAATGGCGATCTTGGTGCGATCCACCGTCGCGGTTTGCTTGACGGGAATGATCTTCTCCAGTCCCTCATATGGACGACTGCTCCACTCAATAGGGAATTTTACGACCAGTTGATCGCGCATGACGCCGGAATTGATCCCAAAAGTCATTCTCGTGGGTGCATTCCCCTTCGGAAAGGTGATTCTGAAGAAAGTATGTGTGACATTCTCGGAATCAACAAAGGATGTGCCGGGATCATATATCGTACCGCTAAATCGTTGCTCATCATCAACCATATGAGCAAAATATCCATCGACAGCCTTAGGATCCTTCGAATTCACCAGCGAGTAAAACACAACCACTGTTCTCCCATCCGCCAACACCCCGTCAACGGTGACCTTCGTTCCCTTCACTTCCGCTGATTTCCCAATAGGTTGGTACAATCCATGTTCGGCGGCACGTTCCATCTCGGAAGTCATCAAGCCATCGACATAACTAGGGATCACTTCCGTTGAACTCGCGTTAGTGGATATTGAACCTCCAAGCGGTATGCCACCTTGCCAGATGAAGAACATCAGCATACAAACCGCAATCACCCCGGCAGTGCCAGAGATCCAAGTCCACCCTCGGTGCACACGCCATCTGCTGCGTAGAGTTTGCCCCTGTTCGATCCCACGCCGGATCGCAGCGTCCATTTTCTCGTCCAGGACTTGCTTTTCGGCGAGGCGGATTCCATCAAAATAACGGACCAGCTGGTCTTCCTCCCGATCAACCATAATACAATTCACCTCCCACATTCATATGGCGGCGCAGCTGCTTGAGCCCCTGATGCAGCCAGGTCTTAACCGTCCCCTCCGGACAGTCCAGCACCCGGGCAATCTCCGTCAAGGTCATGTCCTGATAGTACTTTAAGGTGAGGACATGGCGATATTTGGGCTTAAGCTGGTCCAACGCGGAGTCCAGATCCATTTTGAACACACTCACCATTTCTCTATTTACTTGCATACGTTCTGCCACGTACGGAAGAACTCGTTTCCGCCGTTTCAATTCATCGAGGCAGGAATGAATTAAGATCCGGATGACCCATGGAATGAAAGCTTCAGGGTCTTTCAAGCGCCGGCATTTGATCCAGGCCTTGCACACCGTTTCCTGAATGGCCTCCAGCGCATCCGATTCGTTGCGCAAATAGCTGTAAGCAATGCCATAGAGCTTTCGCCGGTGATGTGAGATTAATTGATAAAAGGCTTGTTCGTCTCCGCTGCAGGCAGCGACAGCCCATTCTCTCTCTTCCAATTCGGGCCCCTTCCTTCCATGTAAAATGCAGCGAAACAGGGATTACCGGCCGGTAATTTGATTCCCTAAGTAAGGACAGCCAAGAAGGCCAAACGGTTTTATGAACGTTCAAATTCTGGTATAGTGGAGAGAGTGAACTAGAAACATTTGTAAAGTTTAGATGTCTAGTACGTAAATCAGGCTTCTTTTAATTATGAACAGGAGTTGGTTGAGTGAGCAAGGTGGTCAAGGAACGTTTGCCGCAGTTGGACATCTTTCGTGCGTTAGCGATCTTCAGCGTCATCCAGGTGCACGCTTCATCGTTCGCGGCGGCAGAACAAGCGCTGAATTCACCGGTCTACTACTTTTATAATTGGATGAACATTTTCTTTAAAATCGGTACCCCGTCGTTTATCCTGCTAAGCAGTTTCGTCCTTTTTTACAATTATTACGATCAGCCGATTAGCCGCAAGCTGGTAAGCAAATTCTACAAGAAGCGCTTGACCTATATCATCTTGCCCTATCTCCTGGTCTCCTGTTGTTATTTCATGTTGATTGCGCTTTACCGCAACGATTTTGTCAATAATTCCAAGCTGTATGAATTGAAGTCGTTAGGGACGGCGCTCCTGACGGGTACAGCGTATACCCACCTCTACTTCGTATTTATCAGCATACAGTTCTACCTGTTGTTCCCGCTCTTCTTGTGGTTATTCCAGTCCTTCCGAAATCACCGCTTCTTGATTGCGCTCATTTTACCTTTGGGTCTGGCGCTGCAGTGGGGCTTCGTATTCTGGAACAAATACCAACTGCATCTGCCGAATAAAGGGAGCTACGCACTGAGCTATATGGGGTATTACATGTTGGGTGCAGTGCTGGCGATTTACTTCAGCAAATTGAAGGGTTGGCTGAGAACGGACTGGAAGCAAATGCCCCAATCCCAAAAAGGATGGACTGCCGCGTTGTGGATCGGATGGCTGGTTGTTGCCTTCGTTCATGTCCAGATCTGGTATGTATACCGCCAAGGTTATGCTTCGCCCAACACCCTATGGTTTGAATTGTTATGGAACGTTCACACGATGTTCTCGGCGTTAGTGCTGCTCAAACTGTCATTCTCCATTCAGCGAAGAGGCTCCGCCTTCTGGGTTCGGTCGCTGACTCGGGTGGGGGAGCTCTCCTTCGGGATCTATCTGTTCCATCCTGTCGTGTTGTTCGCGTACCGGCTCTTCTGGAATGAACAACGGCTGCCGGGGGCTTCTTACGGCTACCTGGTTTACATCATTGTGGGTTCCCTCGCAGCGCTATTCCTTTCATGGGGGTTTGTGCAGCTTAGTTTCCGGCGGCTGCCGTTTGCCGCATGGTTTCTGGGGAGTGTACCGGCTTCCTTGCGCAAAAATAAACCGTCCGAACGGCAGGAAAGCGGGCAAAGACCATCTGTTGGTGCAAATACGTAACTTCGATCAGTTGAACCGGTTCGGGCATACCCGGCCGGTTTTTTTGCATGGAGTGGGAAGTCGCAAGGGTTTTGGCTCATGCTTGGGGAATACTGTAGGGCAGGTTAATTTGAGACGTAGGAACCGGAGAGAAGCAATTGACGGCCGAAAAGAAATTATGATAAAATTGGGCTACTCTTTAATTTGGTAGTATGGTAGTACTTTAATATAATAAAGAAATTATATATAAGAGAGAAAAACGGTGAGGTGAAACACTTGTCGAAACCAAAAGGCTTTGAAAAACCGGCGGGTGTCCGCGATTATCTGCCTTTTGCCGTGGATAAGCTGCGGGCGATCGAACGGCGTGTGCTGGATTGCATGGCCGGCTGGGGATACCGGCAAATTATGACGCCTACAATGGAATATTACGATACCGTGGGCGTAGCCAGCTCGACGTCGGATCAGAAGCTGTTTAAATTGCTAAATAACCGGGGGACCACGATGGTGCTCCGTTCCGATATGACGGCGCCCATCGCGCGGGTCGTCGCTTCTTTGTTGAAGGAAGAGCCGTTGCCGCTTCGCTTGTCATATCACGCCAACGTCTTCCGGGCGATTGAGGAAGAAGCAGGAAGGGAAGCGGAGTTTTATCAAACGGGAGTCGAATTGGTTGGAGATGATTCCCCGGATGCGGACGCTGAGGTGATTGCGTTAGCCGTAGCCTCGCTGCAAGCAGCGGGCGTGAAGTCATTTAAGATCGCGGTTGGTCACGTTGGCTTCCTAAATGGTCTGCTGGAGGATGCGGTCCCGGGCCGGGAGGATGTTCAGGAGGCGTTAAAAGCCGGGCTGTTGCATCGCGATTTTGTAGGCTATCGGGAGACACTCTCCCAGTTGTCTCTCTCGCAGGAGCAGCGTGATGAACTGGAAGGGATTCTCCGTCTGCGCGGCGGTAAAGAAATTTGCGGCCAAGCGCTGGAGCTGAGCGCCAACCCGCTAGCCCAAGACTCGGTTCAGCATCTGAGCCAGGTGTGGGATGCTTTGGAGGACTTTGGCGTAGCCGAACATGTGATGATCGATCTGACGATGATCGGAGATTTCTCCTATTATACGGGGATGACGTTTGAGGGCTATGCTGCAGAGCTGGGGTTCCCGGTGTGCAGCGGCGGTCGGTATGACAATCTACTGCAGCAGTTCGGACGGCCGGCGCCAGCTACCGGATTCTCGCTCAAGACGAACCGGATTCTCGACGGAGTTGGCGGGCTGGAGACGGAACCGGAGCTGCCGGTGGTGCTGCAGTATGACGCGCCGAACCGGAAGCGGGCGTTCGCCGAAGCGGAGCGGCTGCGCAGTGAAGGCCGCAGCGTGCTGATGCGCCGTGCAGAGGGGCCGGAGGATCTGCTCAGCGCGCCGGAGTCGACGCGGAAGGCGGGACCGCTGGGACCAACATACGGCGATATCCTGACGTTCGTCAGCTTTTGAGTGAAGGCAGCTGCCTGAGAAGGAGGGCACAATCCATTGAATCAAATTATTAAAGTCGCAATGCCCAAGGGGCGTATTTATAAAAAAGCATCCGCCTTGTTCCGTGAGGCGGGTATCGAGATTCCAGATGATGTAGATGAAACGCGCAAGCTGGTCATTCCGCTGCCGGACATCGGCATGGAGTTCATTCTTGCGAAGCCGGTCGATGTGCCGACGTACGTGGAATACGGCGTGGCCGATATCGGGATCGTTGGTAAAGACGTGCTGATGGAGGAAAATCGGGATGTCTACGAGCTGCTTGATCTTGGCATCGCGCGTTGCCGCATGTCGGTGATTGCGCTGCCCGATTGGAAGCCGGGGATTCAGCAAAGGGTGGCTACGAAGTATCCGAACGTGGCGTCGCAGTTCTTCCGCGAGCACGGACAGCAGGTTGAGGTCATTAAACTGAACGGCTCGATCGAACTGGCACCGCTCATCGGTTTGGCGGACCGCATCGTGGATATGGTGGAGACCGGGCAGACGTTGAAGGAGAACGGATTAGTTGAGCTGGAGAAGATCTTTGACATCACCAGCCGTTTGGTGGCGAACCGAGTCAGCTATCGGATGAAAAACGCCGAGATTCAGGCCGTATGCGATGCGCTGAGTAAAGTGATTCAGCGGGATGAAGTCTCGCAGGCTTGAGCTTGAGACGGGCCAAGGGCAGACACAAGAACTTATAAGGATGAAGAAAGCAGGGGGATGCCGGATGATGAAACTGGTATCGGCACAGGATTTTGATTTGCGGCGGGAAGTGGAATACGGCTCGCCGGAGCAAAACGAAGCGGTCAAAGCGATCGTTCAAGCGGTCAAAGCGGAAGGGGACGCGGCCTTGCTTCGGTACACGGAGCAATTTGACGGCATGAAGCTGGAGACGTCCGGGCTGCGCGTGACGAAGGAGGAGCTGGAGGCGGCATATGCGGCTGTAGAGCCGTCGTTTGTAACAGCGATCCGAGGGGCGGCCCAGAACATCCGGGCGTTCCATGCCCGGCAGAAGCGCAATTCCTGGATGGATTTGCAGCCGGATGGGAGCTTGTTGGGACAAATCATCCGCCCGTTAAAGCGGGTTGGCGTGTACGTTCCTGGCGGGAAGGCGGCTTATCCGTCTTCCGTGCTCATGAACGTGATTCCGGCACAGGTGGCCGGCGTGCCGGAGATCGTGATGGTGACACCGCCGGCCACGGGCGGCAAAGCGGGGATCGACCCGTACATTCTCGTGGCGGCGGCCGAAGCCGGCGTGCACGAGATCTATCGGGTCGGCGGGGCCCAAGCGATTGCGGCGCTCGCTTATGGCACGGACACGATCCGGCCCGTGGATAAGATTTGCGGGCCGGGGAACATTTACGTCGCGCTTGCCAAACGCGAAGTGTACGGTGTCGTCGATATCGACAGTATCGCCGGTCCTAGTGAAATCGCCGTGCTGGCCGATGACAGCGCCGATCCCGCCTATGTGGCGGCGGATCTGCTGTCCCAGGCCGAGCACGATGAGATGGCGTCGGCGATTCTCGTGACGCCGTCGGAGGCGTTTGCGAAGGCGTGCCAGGCCGAGGTGGCGCGGCAGCTTGCCGCGCTGCCGCGCAAGGCGATCGCCGGAGCTTCGATCGAGCGCTACGGTGCGATCATTCTCGTCGATTCGATCGAAGCGGGGATCGACGTGATTAATCAGCTGGCGCCGGAGCATTTTGAGCTGATCGTGGACAATCCGATGGGCTATCTGGGCCGGGTGGAAAATGCCGGGGCAATTTTCCTCGGACCGTACAGCTCGGAGCCGGTGGGGGATTATTTTGCCGGGCCGAACCATATCATTCCGACCAACGGTACGGCGCGATTCTCGTCACCGGTAGACGTGGACGATTTTATTAAGAAATCCAGTTTGATTTACTATAGCAAGGAAGCGCTGCTGGAGAACGGGGCTACCATTATGGAGCTGGCGCGGCGGGAAGGGCTGGAAGGCCATGCCCGGGCGATCGAAATCCGGTTGCAGCAAGAAGGAAAGGCGGGGAACGAAGATGGCCAACAGTAACGGGGGAGCGGCGCCACGCCAAGCGAGCATCAGCCGCACAACGAATGAAACAGATATTCAACTGACCTTTGCGGTGGACGGGAGCGGGAACGCGCAGTTGGAGACGGACGTGCCTTTTTTGAACCATATGCTGGATTTGTTCACGAAGCACGGACATTTTGATCTCTCGGTTCAGGCGCGCGGCGATATCGAAATCGATGACCATCACACGGTGGAGGATATCGGCATTTGTCTGGGGCAGGTGATCCGGGAGGCGCTGGGTGATAAAAAAGGGATCAAACGTTATTCCAGCGTGTTTATTCCGATGGATGAGGCGTTGGCCCAAGTGGTGATCGACGTCAGCAACCGTCCGCATTTCGAATACCGGGCGGAATATCCTTCGGACCGCGTGGGCAGCTTCGACGTGCAGCTCGTTCATGAGTTTCTATGGAAGCTGGCGCTGGAGGCACGGATCACGCTGCACGTGATCGTGCACTATGGCCAGAACACGCATCACATGATCGAGGCGGTGTTCAAAGCGCTGGGACGGGCGCTGGACGAGGCGACGAGCATTGATCCGCGCGTCAACGGGGTGCCGTCGACGAAGGGAGTGCTGTAGCTAATGAAGATTGCCATCGTCGATTACGGGATGGGCAACCTGCACAGCGTGAGCAAGGCAGTGGAACGCCTCGGCTACGAGGGGACGATTACCGGAGACGAGGCGCAGATTCTGGCGGCGGACGGCGTACTGCTGCCGGGAGTCGGGGCTTTTGGCGACGCGATGAAGCATTTGCGCGCGTCGGGCCTGGACGCCGTAGTGCGGCAGGCGGCCGCTGGGGGCACACCGCTGCTCGGCATCTGCCTCGGGATGCAGCTGCTCTTCGGCGAGAGCGAAGAGCATGGGCGGAACGAGGGGCTGGGCTTGCTGCCGGGCCGCGCGGTGCGGTTTGCGGGCACCGAGGGGTACAAGGTGCCGCATATGGGCTGGAACCGGCTGTCGTTCCTGCAGCCGGAGAATCCGCTGCTCGCCGGGCTGGAAGAGGGACATGTATACTTCGTCCATTCTTATCACGTGTTGGCGGAGCAGCCGGGGGATGTGCTGGCCGTGACCGACTACGGCCATCCGGTGACCGCCATCGTCGGCCGCGGTAACGTCTTCGGGATGCAGTTCCATCCCGAGAAGAGCGGCGAGCTCGGCATGGCGTTGCTGCGCAATTTCCTGACGCTGGTGGGGCGGCAGGGATAATGCCGCGAGATCGACGCGCACGCTGCAGGTAATCGTCAGTTAGACGCAGTTGAAGTCCTCGGCGCGCTTAGGGCACTTGCAGCAAGGGACGCCTGAATTGTCTAGAGGGTTGGGCGCGAAGGATGCAAGTAAGCGCCAGCTAGACGCATTTGAAGCTCTCGGCGCGCGCTTGGAGCACTCGCGGGCAAGGGACGTCCTGAAGCTTGAGGCGCTGGGTGCGAAGGGGAGTGGGGTGCACACGAAGCACACGATGCTACACGATGCGCCCCTGCTGCCAGCTGCTAACGTGGCTGCGTATAGAGAAGGTAGCGGTAATTTATGGCCTTATTTTGGCAGGTAGATAGGCTTTGCGGAGAATTAGCGGTAAAAAGTGGCGTTATCTGAGGTCCGGTTGCTTGAATCCAAGGATTTTGGCTGAAATAGCGCCAAGAAATACCGTTAGTCTCATGGAGAGGCAGATTTGCGTTGAAATAACACCATAAATTACCGCTATTTCAGAACGGGAGCCACATGGATCTTTAAACCTAAGGGAAGTGCGGAATTTTAAATATTCATTCTAACCATGAACGGCGGGAGGTACGAACATATGTCATCTTTTATTATTTATCCGGCGATCGACATTCGCGGCGGAAAATGTGTGCGATTGGTCCAGGGCGATTATGATCGTGAAACGGTGTATAACGCGAACCCGGTTGAGGTGGCCCGTTCTTGGGAAGCCCAAGGCGGGTCGTTTATCCATTTGGTCGATTTAGATGGGGCGAAGGCGGGGCATCCGGTTAACGATGAGCTGATCGGCGAGATCGCTCGCACCGTACAGGTGCCAGTACAGGTCGGCGGCGGCCTGCGCACGCTGGACGACGTAAAGCGCCTGTTGTCGCTGGGTGTGAGCCGGGTCATTCTCGGGACGGCAGCGATTGAGGACCGGGCGTTCACGGAGGCGGTGCTGGGCACCTATGGCGATCAAGTCGCCATCGGCATTGATGCCCGGAACGGCTTCGTCGCAACTCGCGGTTGGCTGGAAACCTCCGAGGTTCAGGCAGAAGTGTTGGCGAAGGAGCTCGCGGCCAAAGGGGCGGAGACGTTTATTTTCACCGATATCTCCCGCGACGGGATGATGCAAGGGCCGAATGTGGAGGCGATTTTGTCGCTGGCTCAGGCCTCTGGCAAGACGGTAATTGCCTCCGGCGGCGTCACGGTGCAGGACGATTTGCTGCGCCTCGCTGCTCACCGAGATCAAGGTGTCGGCGGAGCTATCGTTGGTAAGGCGCTGTACACGGGGAATATCGATCTGGCTCAGGCGATCGGGGCAATTGAAGCTTTGAATCGATGATCTTGAAATCGACGAAGTTGATCTCGAAATCGACGAATAGACGAATTACGGAAAGGAAGTCGAACCAGCATGCTCGCAAAGCGAATTATTCCCTGTCTGGACGTAAAGGACGGGCGGGTCGTCAAAGGCGTGAATTTTGTGAACCTGCGTGACGCCGGTGATCCGGTGGAGCTGGCCGCATTATATGATCGCGAGGGGGCGGATGAGCTTGTCTTTCTGGACATTTCCGCATCCCACGAAGGCCGGGCGACCATGATCGAGGTGGTGAAGCAGACGGCCGGGGAAATCGCCATCCCGTTTACGGTAGGCGGCGGGATCTCCCAGGTGGAGGATATGAAGCGTCTGCTCCGGGCCGGGGCCGATAAGATTGGCATTAATACGGCGGCGGTTATCAATCCAGATCTGATCTCGGACGGTGCACGCCGTTTTGGCTCCCAATGCATCGTTGTGGCTGTAGATGCCAAATATAACGCCGAGTGGGGCGAATGGGAAGTGTACACCCACGGAGGACGCAAACCAACGGGCATCCGGGCGCTGGAATGGGTGCGGGAAGCCGAGAAACGAGGCGCCGGGGAAATTCTGCTGACGAGCATGGACGCCGATGGCACTAAGGACGGATTTGATCTGCCTCTGACCAGCGCAGTGAGCCGGGCGGTAGGGATTCCGGTTATCGCCTCGGGCGGAGCAGGGAAGACGGAAGATTTCTACGAGGTATTTACCGAAGGACATGCGGATGCGGCGTTGGCGGCGACGATTTTTCACTATAAAGAAATTGCCATACCGAATTTAAAACAGGAGTTAAAAGCTAAAGGGGTGGAGATACGATGACCGCAGGAAATCAACAGGCTCTGCAGCTATCGCTTTCGATTGAAGCGTTGGAGCAGACGGTGAAGTGGGACGCAGCCGGTCTTGTGCCGGCCATTGTTCAGGATGCGCGCAGCAAGGAAGTGCTGATGCTGGCTTACATGAATCGCGAGTCGTTGCGTAAATCGGTGGAAACCGGCCAGACCTGGTTCTGGAGCCGATCGCGCGCGGAGCTGTGGAACAAAGGGGCGACCTCCGGCAACACGCAGCAGATTACGGCCTTGAAGTATGATTGTGACGGCGACACGCTGCTGGTCGAGGTTATCGCGAACGGACCGGCTTGCCACACTGGAGAGTCTACTTGCTTCTATCGGACGGCTGCTGCTGAGGTTGCTGCAACCTCCACGGGATCGGGAAGTACCGACGAGCGGTTCAAGGTGCTGGCTGAGCTGGAGCAGTTGATTGCCGAGCGTTACACGGAGCGTCCGGAAGGGGCGTATACCACGTATTTATTTGATAAGGGTCTCGATAAAATCCTCAAGAAGGTTGGCGAAGAGACCGCAGAATCGATCATTGCCGCCAAAAACGGCGACAACGATGAGCTGCGTTACGAAGTCAGCGACCTGATCTACCATCTGCTGGTGCTGCTGCGCGAACGCAATTTGCCGTTGGATGAGATTATGCAGGAGCTGGAGCGTCGTCATGAACGGCCGCGGCGTGACTAAAGCGGAGGTGGGCAACGAATGTTGATCGACTACCATACCCATCATGAACGCTGCGGGCATGCCGTTGGCACGCTGGAGGATTATATCCGCCGGGGAATCGAGATCGGATTGTCCCAGCTCGGTGTCTCTGACCATATGCCGTTGCTGCATGTGGATCCGGCTGCCTACTATCCGGAAATGGCGATGCCGATGGAGGAGTTGCCGCGGTACGTGGAGGAAGCTTTTCGTTTGAAGGACAAATACCGCGGGCAGATCGACGTACGCGTCGGCCTGGAGGGCGATTATATCGAAGGCTGGGAGGAACAGATCGAACGGATCGTCACGGGCTATCCGTGGGATTATGTGATCGGGTCGGTGCATTTTCTCGGGGAATGGGATGTATCGGATTTTCGCCAGGTTCACAACTGGGAAGAAAAGGATGTATTCGCGGTATATACGCAATATTATGATGCTGTGACCAAAGCGGCGCAAACCGGGTTGTATGATTTCCTCGGCCATCTCGATGTGATCAAGCGTTTTGGGCACAAGCCCGGGCCAGAGCTGGAGCAAGAGACGATTGCGCTGGAGCGGAGGGCCTTGTCTGCCGTGAAGGAAGCCGGAATCGCCATCGAGCTCAATGCTTCGGGGCTATCCAAGCCTTGCGCGGAGATGTTTCCCAGCGAGCGGATCTTGCAGGCGGCTATCGAGATGGGGATTCCGCTGACCGTAGGGTCGGATGCCCATGATCCCCAGAAGCTAAGCGAACATTTGGATCAAGCGCGAACACTGCTGTATAAACTGGGAGTGCGGGAGTTGGCAACTTTCGAGGGCCGCAAGCGAACGATGATTCCTTTGGAAGCAGGGCAATAAGAGCTCCAGAGCCGCTATCTGGAAAATGCTGGACGACCAGGTTGAATCCATGTACGATAATCGTGTAGGAATGTCCAAGTCTGAAATGTCATAAATCAAGGATTCGGGAGGATGTTATGGAAGCCAAAATGCGCATGTTTTCCGGTTCGTCCAATCCGAAGCTGGTATCGGATATCTGCAGTCGGCTTGGGATCGAACCCGGAAAGGTGAAATTGTCGCGCTTCAAGAGCGGAGAAATTTATGTGCATTATGAGGAAAGTATCCGTAATTATGATGTGTTTCTCGTACAGTCGCTATCCCATCCGATCAATGAGTTGTTCGTCGAGCTCCTGGTGATGATCGATGCGGCCAAGCGGGCTTCCGCTCGCACGGTGAACGTCATCATGCCCTATTACGGCTACGCCCGGCAGGAGCGTAAATCGGCGCCGCGGGAACCGATCTCTGCCAAGCTGCTCGCTGATGTGCTGACGACGGCGGGGGCGAGTCGGGTCGTGACGATCGATTTGCACGCGCCGGCAATTCAGGGCTTCTTCAACATTCCGGTCGATCATTTGACCGCGTTAGACTTGATGACGGATTACCTGCGGGCTCAGCAAATTCCGAATCCCGTGATCGTCTCGCCGGATGCGGGACGGGCCTCGATGGCGGAGAAGCTGGCCAACGGGCTGGATTCGCCGTTTGCAATCATGATCAAGAAGCGTCCCGCACACAACCAGTCGGTGATCACGCATGTGATCGGTGATGTGTCCGGGCATACGCCAATCATCATCGAGGATTTGATCGACACGGGCTCCACAATTGTAAACGTTGTCGAAGGGTTGAAGGAACGGGGGGCGGCGGACGCCTATGTGTGCGCAACGCACGGGCTCTTCTCAGACAATGCCCTGGAGAAGCTGAAGCATCCCAATATCCGGCAAGTGGTCGTTACGGATTCGATTGCGCAGCCGGAGCAGCATTCGCCCCATGTGCAGGTGCTCTCCGTAGCGCCGATGCTGGCTCGGGCGACGCAGTTTATTCTAGAGGGCGGTTCAATTGCCGCTTTGTTCAAGGATCGGGGGATTTAACCGTCCATCTCGTTCGATGAGAAAGCCGCTTAGGAAGCGGCTTTTTTTGTTGGCGAGTTATGGGTTCTTCCTCGGCTTCTTAGCCGCTTTGACTTCGGCGGCCCGGCGATTTTCCTCTGCGCGGAAGAGAACCATGCGGCGAATCAGATCCAGCGGCAGCGGCTGGTCCAAGGGAAACTGTACTGACCCCTTTCCGCCTTTGTACTGGGACAGTTCCTCGGCAAATTGTTCAGTTCCGCTCGGGGTTGGGTAGAAACCGATATGTTTCTTAAACACTGCGAAATGCACCAGGACTTTGCCATCAGTTTCAAAAGTCGGCATTTTGTAACTGATCCGCTCGGTGGCGTGAGGCGCAATCTCATGGACCAGCTTACGGATTTGCTGCAATCTGTCCTGAATCTCCGGCGTAAATTGGGCGATATATTCGTCGATCGTCGCAAATAGGGGATGGTTCGTGTCCATCGTCCGGAAGCCCTCCTTTAGTGTCGTTTTTTTCTAAGAAGAAAAAACCAGATTCCGTAAATGACCAGAAAGAGAATCAATAAGGTAATAACCGTGTTTTCCCAAACGAAATACATTATAGGAATAGATCCTTTCTCTGCAAATATCTTAGTCATTCGATTGCGGAGCGTGGATTTCCTCCCAGACGCGGCACATCCGTTATTTTCCGCTTGGATTCCCCGTGGGAGGACAGCTTCTCCTATGTTATACTGTGGAATGGAGAGTTTACCTGAAACGTACGGAAAGTAGACTTGGAAGATTGAAATCAAAGGAGGTGCCTTGCTTGAAGGAAAGAAAGCGACCGGCTAAGAACCAGCGGGGGAAAGTACTGCCGATCTCGATGGATGCGGGATTTTTCTTCGAGAGAGCCGTTTCTTCGTTGGACCGTTATCGCTATGACAAGGCATTAAAATATTTCCGCAAAGCCGTGGAATACGAGCCGAGCAACCCGGTGAACCACTGCAATATGGCCGGGATTCTATCGGAGATGGGAGACTATGCGGCATCCAATGAGGTGCTCCAGACCGTGCTGGAGGAGATCGACCCGTCCATGACGGAATGTTATTTCTATATGGCGAACAATTACGCCAATATGGATATGTTTGAGGCGGCCGAAGAAGCGCTCATCCGTTATTTGGAGGAGGATGAACAAGGACAGTTCCTGAGCGAGGCCGAGGAGATGATCGACCTGCTGCAATACGAGCTGGATCGCCCGACGAAATTAAAGAGCATCAAATCGCGCCATGGCGTCTATGAGCACGATCAGGCACGTGCGTTGCTGGAGGAAGGCAAGTTCGCACAAGCCGTTAAAATGCTGGAGGAGCTGGTGCAGACTCGTCCTGATTTTCTGGCGGCCCGCAATAATCTGGCCTTAGGGTATTACTACCTCGGCTTGTTCCGCAAAGCGGTAGAGACCGTGGAAGAGGTGTTGGTGCAGGATCCGGGTAATTTGCACGGCTTGTGTAATCTGGCGATTTTTTACCAGCATGCCGGGAACCGTGAGGCGTTGGAAGAGTTGGCCGGGCGATTGGAAAATATCGTTCCTTTCCACCAAGAGCACGTATTCAAGCTGGCAACAACGATGGGCATCTTGGGGCGGCACGAAGCGGCCTTTGGCCATTTTCAACGGCTGATGCGCGGGAGTGAGACGAACTTGGATGCCAGCCTGTATCACTATGCGGCTGTGGCTGCCTACCATACGGGGCAGAAGGAGGAAGCCGAGAAGCTCTGGAAGGCTGCGAAAAGAATGGACCCCAGCTCGAGTGTGCCGGGCTATTACTTGAACATTCTGTCCCAGGAGCGTGAACATCCCGAGGCAGATCCGGTTCCGGTGAATTACCAGTATCTGCTCCCATTTGAGGAGCAAATGAAACGCTGGGAGGCTTCGGAAGAAGGGATCCCGGCCGAGATGAAGGAGAACCCGCTGATTCGTTCCTCGTTCTTCTGGGCGTTGCGCCACGGGGATCATAAAACCAAGCTTCAAGTCATTCAAGCGATGGGCCTGATTGCTGACCAGGAGGTTGAGGAGGCGCTGCAAGCCTTCTTGCTGGAGCCGGATGAGGATGCGTATTTGAAAGAAATGGCTTTGTTTGTCCTCCGCAATCTTGGCGTGAACCAGCCGCTGCCCGTTCGTTCTGGTGCAACGACAACGCTGGTTGATCCGAGCCGGGTATCTACACAGCTGCCGGTATGGCGGAGCGAGTGGCAAGCGGTGGTAGATTTAGCGCTGGAGCGGATGAAGCCGAGCTTCGATCTTCAGCAGCAGCATGATATGGAGACGTTGTGGGCGGAGTTTCTTACCCGGTTATATCCGGATACGCCAACGGTCTCCCATTTGGAGGGCTGGGCTGCAGCGCTTGAATATTTGACGGCCAAAATGCACGGGCAATCCGTCACCTACGAGCAGGTGGCGCAGAAATACAATATTTCCGCTTCTACGGCTCGTCGTTACGTTCAACGGGTGGATGAAGTTTGCGGCGTGAAGGAGAAGCTCGCGGACATTTTTCCTTCGGTCCAATAGTTTGATGGGTAAAGCAGGTCCAACTTGGGGAAAATTTGATGGAGTATTCCATTTACATAGGAATCGACGGGTCGAGCTATTTCCTAGGAACCAAGGAGGTACGAGCGTATGCACAAAGTATTGGTGATTGGAACGGGGCCGGCCGGATTAACGGCGGCGATTTATTTGGCGCGGGCGAATCTGAGCCCGGTGGTGATCGAGGGGCTGGAGCCGGGCGGCCAGTTGACCACGACGACGGAAGTAGAGAATTTCCCCGGCTTTCCGGAAGGCATTATGGGCCCTGAGCTGATGGACAATATGCGCAAGCAGGCAGAACGGTTTGGCGCACAATTTCGGGCCAGCTGGGTGGAGAAGGTGGATTTCTCCAAGCGGCCGTTTCAAGTGACGCTCGAAGGCGGTGAAGTGCTGGAATCCGAATCGGTGATTATATCGACCGGAGCCTCGGCGAAATATTTGGGCATCCCGGGCGAGCAAGAGAATGTAGGACGAGGGGTCAGCACCTGTGCCACCTGTGATGGGTTCTTCTTCCGCGGCAAAAAACTCATCGTCGTCGGAGGCGGTGACTCCGCCATGGAGGAAGCGAATTTCCTGACGCGATTCGCGACCGAAGTGACGATCGTGCATCGTCGGGAGGAGCTGCGCGCCTCCAAAATCATGCAGGATCGCGCCAGATCCAACGAGAAAATCCACTGGGCACTTAACCGCACACCGTTGGAAGTGGTGACGGATGAGGACGGCGTCAAAGTGAAGGGCCTGAAGGTGCGGAACAATGCCGATGGGCAAGAGGAGCTGCTGGAGGCCGACGGAGTGTTCGTGGCGATTGGTCATACGCCAAACACGAAGTTTCTCGGCGGCGCCGTAGAGACCGACGCCCACGGCTATATCGTGGTGAAGCCGGGAACCACGGAGACGAACGTGCCGGGGGTATTTGCCTGCGGCGACGTCCAGGATACGCGTTACCGCCAAGCGATCACCGCGGCGGGTTCCGGCTGTATGGCGGCGATGGACTGCGAGAAGTTCCTGGAGGGCAGCATGGTGCATGATTGGAGCGGCCCGACGGGGAGTTAACGTTGGGGACACAGGACGGTCTTTTGCTGTCCGAAATGTATTCGAAAAATCGAGTATATTGAGGGGATTTCGGCGATTTCAAAGGATTGTATATGAAATTTCATACACATTTTGCCGATCCGATCCTAAACCGCAAGAAACTATATGAAAAATCGAGTACATTTCAGGTTTTCGATCATCTAACACCTGAATGAACACGAAAAATCGAATAGATTGCAACGTGAAAATTTAAGAGGACGCCGAGATCGGCGTCCTCTTTTTGGCGTTATGATATTTGCGTACTTAAATCCATCCGTTCTCCTCGGCGAGGCGAACCGCTTCGATGCGGCTCTTGACCTCCAGCTTGTTCAAAATTTCGGAAATATAATTACGAACGGTGCCGTAGGACAAGTGCAGAGAAACCGCGATTTCGCTGGCGGTGCAGCCTTTAGCAGCCAGCCGCAGAATATCTTGCTCGCGGGCGGTCAAGGGATTGTCCCGGCGGAGGCTGCCGAAGACCAGCTCCGGCGAAGCTTCGCGGTGGCCGGCCATCACCCGTCGGATCGCCTCTGCCAGCCGATCGCTGGATTCATCCTTGAGCAGGTAGCCTTGGACGCCGGTCTTCACTGCCCGTTCGAAGTAGCCGGGACGCGCGAACGTCGTTAAGATGATGACGCGGCACGGCGATCCCTGGGCCTGCAGCCGTTCGGCCACCTCCAGCCCGCTCATCAGCGGCATCTCGATGTCCATGAGGCAGACATCGGGGCGCAGCTTCTCGATGAGCGCCAGCGCCTCCGCGCCGTCTCCGGCCTGGCCGACGACCTCAAGGTCGTCCTCCAGATCGAGCAGGGAGGCCAGCGCCCCCCGCAGCATCCGTTGATCCTCGGCGATGACGATGCGTATCATGCGGTTTCACCTTCTTTAGCAGCTTCTTTCACGATGAGCGGGATGGTGATCTGCAGCCGAGTGCCCTGGCCTACCCCGGCTTCGGAACCATCCGCACTTTCCAAGCTCCCCGCTCCGACGGTTAATGTGCCGTCGATCAGCGACAACCGCTCGGCCATGCCCTTCAAGCCATTGCCTGCGACACTGTCGCCCGAAGGCGGGGCCAGCCGATCGCTGCCCGCCTTCCCCGAGGACAACCCGATCCCGTTGTCCTCGATCTGCAGCCGCACCTCCGCCGGTGCGGTCTCAATCGTGACGACGCAGCGCGTGGCCCGGCTATGCTTGACGATGTTCGTCACTGCCTCTTTGATGCAGAGGCTGACGATGTTCTGCATCAAGTCCGACACGCCGGCGAGTCGCGGGTCGCCTTCCACGTCGAGGGCGATGTCGGCTGCGCGAAGGATTTCGCTGGCTTCCGCCAACGCCTCCGCGACGGTGATCGCCCGCATGTCGGAGACGAGCTCCCGCACTTGTCGCAGCGCGGCCCGGGAGGTACGCTGGATCTCCCGCGCCTCAGCTTGGGCCCGTTCCGCATCTTTGGCGGCGAGCTTCTCGACCAGCTGGCTTTTGAGCGTGATTAGAGATAAAGTATGGCCGAGCGTATCGTGTAAATCGCGGGCGATGCGCATACGTTCCTCCCGCTTGATCAGCTCCTTAATCTGCTCGTTCGCCCGGTCCAGTTCCCGCTCCAATTGCTGCCGTCTCGACATTGAACGGATGCCGTAAGGCATCACCAGCATAATGACCAGAAAAGGCAACATAAACGGCAGATCGCTGGCAACCAGATTCCGGGCGCCAAACAGGAGCGACAGTACTTCTACTGCAGCGAAGCAGGAAATGGCGATATGGAACTTCTTGTGATCGGTGTACCAACCGATGAAGTTCGAGGTGAAGAAGCCCAAATAGAAGTTATACGGACTATAGAACATACAGAGCGCCAGAATGAGGGCCATTTGCAGCGCAAGCCACAAGTTGAAGACTTTGCCGGTAACCCAGTATAACTGGCGATAAGTCACGGCAAACAAGACGATCATTGCGCAGCCGATCCACAGCTTGATTCCATGCTCTCCCCGAATATTGAAGAAGGGAAGAATCAAGTAGATCGGCCAGACGTAGGGGAACCAGCCGTATTTTTTCGGAAACCATTCAAACTGGAACTTACCTAACTTCATTTGGAGTTACACCGCTTCCTGTTTTTTTCGGATATATGTGGATAGTATCATAAACAGGAAGAGGTAGCCCAGCAAAATCAGCACGCTTTGCCAGCTCGGGGCATCCCCTTGAACGATGGACCAGGCCCCGCTTCCGAACTGGTAGGAGGGTAGCCATTTGCCGATGGCCTGCATCACCTTAGGCAGCACTTCGAACGGCATCCACATACCGCCTGCGACGGCGAGAAGCAGATACACAACGTTGCTGACGCCGCTCGCCGTATCCACGCGCTTCATCAGACCCACCAGCGTCCCTAACGCGAGAAAAGGAAGCGAAGCTGCAATGATCCACAACCCGCTGGAAATCCACAGATACCAAGGCAGTGTTACCCCGTTAATTAAATACCCCGCGATAAAAATAAACACTACGGAAAACAGGTGCATCATGGTTTGGCCGAACATTTTGCCGAAGAAATAAATCGAACCGGGCAGCGGCGTGATTCGCATGAAGGTCGCCCAGCCTTGGGTACGCTCCTGCACCAGGCGGATGCCAAGCGTCATAATCGCCGACCCCATTACGCTGAAGGTCGTCATGGACATCAGGTAATACGCCCGCCATTCACTCGGATTGTCGGCCCCGGTATTAACGACCCGCGTGAAGATAAAGTAGAACAAGACCGGCATCAACAACGACCAAAATACATAATAGGGGTTGCGGATCACCCGAAGCATTTCCGCTTTACATTGCATCGTAATGGTACGCATCGTTAAATTGCCTCCTCTTCATGGTTTGTCGTCAGCTGTTCGAACGCTTCATCCAACCGTCCTTGCTCGATCTGGATGTCGTGCACGGGCAGACCGGCGGTAAACAACGCTGCCAATGCTGCGTCGGTATCCTCCGTTGTCACATGGATACGTCCGTCTTTGTTGTAGCATTCCGCGACAGGGGAGAGCGCCAGCAATCGGCTCCGCAGTTCGGGACCATCGCCGTCGGCAAGGAAGGAAATCGAACGTTTGACAATCCGCGATTTGATCGCTTCAGGCGTGCCGTCTGCGACTAAGGAGCCCCGGTTAAACAACAAGATTCGATCGGCAATATCGTCGGCTTCTTGCAAGTAATGCGTTGTGAAAACAACCGTCTTCCCTAGTGCGGCCAACTTGCGAACGCTGTCCCAGAAGCGGCGGCGCGACGTGATGTCCAGCCCCACTGTGGGCTCATCAAAGAAGAGCAACTCCGGGTTCCCTGCCAAGGCAAGGGCAAAGCTAAGACTGCGCTTCTGCCCGCCGGACAGCTTCTCGGCATAGCGGTTTAAATCGCTATTGGACAACCCCGTCAGACGAACCAATTCGTCCATCGCCATCGGGTTGGGGTAGTAGCTGCGAATCAGCTCCAGGATTTCGCGTACCTTTAGCCGATCCATCACGCTGACCTCCTGCAGCATCGCCCCAGTCCGCTCGCGGACCAAGCGGTCTTTCGGCGGCTTTCCGAACAGTTGAATCGTTCCGGCTGTTGGTTCCAGCAAGCCGAGCAGCATCGAGACCGCCGTCGTCTTCCCGGCTCCATTTGGTCCTAGAATGGCGGTGATGGTGCCTTTGGAAATGGTAAATGATAGATGATCTACCGCTTTTTTATCTTTGAAGCTCTTGCTGACGTCCTTCATTTCAATAATAGGTTCCACGAAAGCTTCGCCTCCGATCAAGGTTTCATCTTGGTTATTTCTTCCTCGGTTAACTTAAGCATAAAGGAACTGCGGCCCCTCTGTTAGTAAGGACTGTCATGACATTGAGATGACAATTGTCATTCTGATTTGAGTCTGAAAAGGCCTCCTCGATCTCAAGACCCAAAAATAGTTGAACTTTTCCCAATAAGCGCTTACTTATGGAGAACAAAAAGATGTATTAAAATGTGAATGCGGTTACAAAATACCGAGAAGAGTAAACAAAAGGGGAGGCAAAGCATGAAACGCATGAAACGTATGAAACACCTGTTGATCGGGATCTCCGCCTTGCTGGTGATGACAACAGCTCTCACGGCTTGCGGCGGCAATTCCAAGAATGAGTCGTCCTCGAACAATACAACACCTACGGAAACGAATTCTTCCGCAGGTAAAGGTTCCAGCGGCGAAAAGGTTACCATCAATCTGTGGAGCTTCACGGATGAAATTCCAAATATGACTACAAAATATTTGGAAACGCATCCAGACGCTAATGTTGAATTCAAAACAACGGTTATCGCTACAACTGATGGCGCTTACCAACCTGCGCTTGACCAAGCTTTGGCTGGCGGCGGCAAAGACGCCCCGGACATTTATGCTGCTGAAGCAGCGTTCGTTCTGAAATATACGCAAGGCGACGCTTCCGGGTATGCAGCGAACTACGCTGACCTGGGCTTGACTGACCAAATGGTTCAAGATGCTGGCATCGCTCAATACTCCGTAGATATCGGTAGTAAAGATGGCGAGCTGAAAGCTCTTGGCTACCAAGCAACTGGCGGCGCTTTCATCTATCGTCGTTCGATTGCGAAAGACGTATTCGGGACAGATGACCCAGCTGCTATCAAAAATGAAGTTGGTCCTGGTTGGGATAAGTTCTTCGATGCAGCTGCGAAGCTGAAAGCTAAAGGCTATGGTATCGTATCCGGTGACGGTGATATCTGGCACGCGATCGAGAACAGCTCCGACAAAGGCTGGATCGTTGACGGCAAACTGCACATCGATCCGAAGCGTGAACAGTTCTTGGATCTCTCCAAGAAGTTGAAAGACAACGGTTACCACAACGACACGACAGACTGGACAGAAGCATGGTATGCTGACATGTCCGGCTCCGGTGCTCAACCGATCTTTGGTTTCTTTGGTCCAGCTTGGTTGATCAACTATGTCATGAACGGTCAAGTTAAAGATACAAACGGTGACTGGGCTGTAACTGAACCACCAACAGGGTTCTTCTGGGGCGGTACTTGGCTCTTGGCTAACAAAGACGTAACGAAAGACGAAGCGAAGAAGAAAGCGGTTGCTGATTTCATTAACTGGGTAACGTTGGATACCTCTGAAACCGGCCTCCAATATTTCTGGGCAAACGGTACGATGAAAGAGGGCGAAGCAGGTACGAAGGATAGCGTAGCTTCCTCCGTGGTGATGTCAAAATCGAACGGTGAAGTTCCAATGCTGGGCGGTCAAAACATGTTTGACATCTTCGTTCCAGCGAACGAGAACGCTTCCGGTAAGAACTTGACGCAATACGACGAAACGATCAACAAACTGTGGCGCGACCAAGTTCGCGAATACACGGCAGGCAGCAAATCCCGTGAAGATGCGATCAAAACCTTCAAACAACAAGTTAAAGACCAACTTGGCATCGACAGCGAATAAGAATACGCAGTAGATGCGAAGGGGCGGGGAATATAACCCGCCCCTTCATATCCATGAAAGAGGTGAAAGCATGCGCCGCAAAGGTGTTAACTATTCGAGATACGGTTACTATTTTACGTTGCCATTTGTGTTGGCTTTTTTGGTTTTTTCACTGTATCCGATTCTCTATACGGCCGTGATTGGCTTTACTAACTTACAAGGGATTATCCCTAAACCATTGGAAATTCTCGATAATCCGTTTCAGAACTTTAAAGATCTGATCCTTGAAAATGCTTCTTTCAAGAAGTCGCTTGTGAATACGTTTATTCTTTGGATTGTGAACTTTATTCCGCAGATCGGTCTTGCGCTGCTGCTTACGGCCTGGTTTACGAACAAACGTCTGAACATTAAAGGCCAAGGCGCGTTTAAGATCATGCTCTATATGCCGAATATTATCACTGCAAGTACGATTGCAGTGCTTTTTAGCTCTCTGTTTGCATATCCGATGGGGCCGGTAAACAGTCTGTTCCAGTTGTTAGGTTGGTCGGATGCTCCAATTTTCTTCCTGCAGGATAAGACGACAGCACGTGGGATCGTTTCCTTCATTCAATTCTGGATGTGGTACGGGAACACGATGATTATTTTGATTGCAGGTGTCATGGGGATCAATCCAGCGATCTTCGAGTCTGCTGCGATTGATGGAGCTAACGGCTGGCAGACCTTCTTCAAGATTACCTTGCCAAGTCTGCGCACCATCATGCTATATACGTTAATTACGTCCATGATCGGCGGTCTGACGATGTTCGATATTCCGCAATTGTTCCTTCAAGGCGGACCGGACGACTCAACGCTGACCACCTCGATGTTTATCTATGGGCAAGCATTTAAAGGAAGCTATATGTATAACCGTGCGGCTGCCGCAAGTATGATTCTGTTCGTCATTGCCGCTGCATTGTCCGCCATCCTGTTCTATTTGATGCGTGACCGGGATGCGGCGAAATTAAATAAATTGATTAAGCAACAAAAGAAAGCAGAACGTGCAGCTATGAAAGGGGAGGTGTAAGCCATGGAAAAAATTAAAGAAGGCAGTGCGGTCGCTCTCCGAATTAATCGGACGATCGTATATGTCGTATGTATTTTGCTGGCACTCCTCAGCATCCTTCCATTCTGGATCATGTTCGTGAACGCTACGCGTTCGACGGCGGAAATCCAAGCGGGCCTCTCGTTGCTCCCATCTACTCATATGATGAGCAACCTGAAGGTGCTGCTGGACAAGAGCTTTGATCCGCTTCAAGGCTTCATGAACTCGTTTATTATCTCGGGTTCAGCGACTTTGTTGACGGTTTATTTTTCGTCCTTGACAGCTTATGGTCTGGTCGCTTATAGCTGGAAGCTGCGTCAGCCGTTCTTTACCTTTATTATGGCGGTCATGCTGATTCCAGCTCAGGCCAGCTCGATCGGTTTCTATCAATTTATGTACAAAATTCATTGGACCAACAACCTGTTGCCTTTGATTTTGCCAGCTATTGCGGCTCCGGCCGTTGTGTTCTTCATGCGTCAGTACCTGCTGGGTACGCTCTCGCTTGAAATCGTGGAAGCGGCGCGTGTTGACGGCTCCGGTGAATTCAAGACGTTTAACCGGATCATTCTGCCGCTGATGATGCCAGCGATTGCAACGCAAGCGATTTTCGCCTTTGTTGCGAACTGGAATAACCTGTTTATGCCGCTCATTTTGTTGACGGATAAGAGTAAATATACGATGCCGATTATGGTCAGCTTGCTGCGCGGCGATATTTACAAGACAGAATTCGGTTCGATCTACATGGGTCTGGCTTTGACGGCGTTGCCTCTGTTTATTGTCTACTTCTTGCTGTCCCGGTACATTATTGCCGGCGTAGCGTTGGGCGGCGTCAAAGAATAATCGGGCAACTCACTTGCCTGGCTTGAAAGCCAAATGAAAGATGAATAACCTCCCCATTAAATAGAAGGCCTGTAGAGGGTCTGGATGGCTAACATGCTCATCCGGCTCATCTACAAGGCCTTTTTTGTATTCAGTGGATCAGGTTGATGTAGTTTGATTGATTTATACCGCTTTGCGGCGGAAGTACAACATCCCAGCGATCAGGAACAACAGGAAGCTGCCGAGAACCGTAATGAGCAAACTCTCGTACGGCAGGTTAAAGGCACCGTAATCCGCTTGCCCGCGCGGCATCATGGCCAGCAACGGCTGTGCCCAAGGATAGAAAGGGCCAATCTTGTCTGAATTGATGATCAGCAGATTTGGAATCGTCAGGGATACGTTCACCGCAAGCGGCGCTGCGAAGCTGGACCACACCAGCGAGACGCCCAGCTGTAAGGCAACCAGTGGCATACAGGCAATCCAGCCGCCGATAAGGCTCGTGGCGATCATCCCCCATGGCATTGGGCCAGAGATCCCTTGGAATAGGGCTACAATCAACAGGGCAGCTAGAAAGAGCAGCTGAGAGGCGGCTAATAAGACGGCAACGACGGTGAATTTGGCCAGATAAACTGCGCTCCGTGAGACAGGAAGCACCAGCAGCTGCTTCCAACCGCCGCCCGTGTGCTCATAACGGCAGAGGAACGACGGAAATAAGCCGGACATGATTGGCAGAAATAGTAGTGCATGAAGCATCGACATGGCGCTGATCAAGAGCGGCCAGACTGCTGCATCAGCCCCCTTTGGCAGATTAACCAGGGCGCCGATCAAGGCAGACAGGGCCGGGCTGATCAGCAGGACGAGCCAGAGGCGCGAGCGTGACATTTTGAGCCGTTCTGCGGCCAGTACGTTCAGGAACGTCTTCATCTTAATCCACGTCCTTTCGGTTGAAATGAACAAGTCCAGTCAACAGGATAACTGCGCCGCAGGCAAGTCCGGCAGCGACAAACCATTCGCGGTGCGGTCCTTCGAAGCCGAACAACGGCCAGTTCAGTGGAAACCACTCGGACAGGTTCAATGTAAACGGCGAAAGGATGGAAATCGTGACGCCAAGAGATACCGGCAACGACTGGTTCCGATAGGAGAGCGACAGCCAGAGCTGGAGGGCCAGCAGCGGCAACGCGGCAAAAAACGGATAGAACCCAAGGCGAGCCAAATCCGCGTAAGGGATGGAACTGGCCTCGAAACCGAGAGCGATACCTAGAATTACGGTTACGACCGATAACAGCACGCAGGAAACGGACAGCAGCAGGAAGCATAACAGGAACTTGGCACAATACACCGCGGTCCGTGAGATCGGCAAAGCCAGCAGTTGTTTCCAGGAGCTAAGCTGATGTTCGACGTTCGCCACTAGCGAGCTGACCAAGGTACAGCCGAGATATATCGCAATCGGCACGAAGAAGGAAATATTCTGCAGGAGACCTCCCCACAGGTCATCGGCATATTGCTTGGTCAACCAGTCGTAGCGCAGCCCGAAATTGAGCGCCTGCATGGCGACCAATCCGAGCGGAGCGAGAAAGATAAGAAACCAGATACCTTTACGCCGGATCTTCAAAAAGTCGGCTGAGAGGGAGCGTAACATCATACCGCGGTCCCCTCCCCAATGACCTGCATAAAGATATCCTCCAGCGACTTCTTCTTCTGCTCAACGCGATAGATCGCATGTCCGTTCTCCACCAGCTGTTTGACCAGGCGTGCGACCTGGGCGTCAGCCATCCCCGGGAACGAGAGAACTCCGCTTCGCAGCTTGCCGATGGCGCCTAGATCACGGGCTACCCAAAGGGCTTCATCCGGCTCTGAAACAACGAGTTCCATATCGTGAGCCGCCTGAAGCCGCAGATTGTCGATCGTATCCTGAAACACCATCCGACCTTCGCGGATAATGCCCACTTTGCTGGCCATCAGCTCCATCTCCCCGAGCAGGTGGCTGGATACGAGCACAGTGATGCCGTAACGCTTCGGCATGCTCTTAATTAATTCGCGGATCTCATGAATCCCGGACGGGTCCAGTCCGTTGGTCGGTTCGTCCAGGATGAGCAGTTCAGGGTTACCCAGCAACGATGCGGCGATGCCCAGGCGCTGCTTCATCCCCAGGGAGAAGCCCTTCACCGGCCGTCGTGCTTCGCTAGACAGCGAGACGATATCCAGCACCTCGTCGATGCGCGATTTCGGCACCTGCAAGATACGGCGGATCGCTTCCAAGTTGTCGATGGCGCTCAAATGTCCATAATAGGACGGGGATTCGACCAGCGAACCGATGCGGCGCAGAATCGCCAGCTTATCGCGTTGCAGCTCGCGGCCAAAGATGCGGATGCTGCCCGAAGTGGGCTGAATTAAGCCCAGTAGCATGCGGATTGTTGTGGTTTTCCCTGCACCGTTAGGTCCGAGGAACCCGTAGATGTCCCCCTTCGCAATCTCCAGGTTTAAGTGGTCCACGGCGTAACGGCCGCGATATTTTTTGGTTAAACCTTCCGTTTGAATGATCATTTCACTCACGAATTATCACCTCGTCATGATCATATCGCCCGGAGGTTAAAGGCAAAGGCGGGATAAGTTTAAGATTCGTTTAATTTTGGGGCATGAAACATTTTTACACACAAAACGGGGATTGCTCCCTCACAAAAATGTATCATTGAAGGCATCGCGAATCGCTGAGATACTTCCTCCGAATCGAGGGAAAGGAAGCAGCTTTGGAGACAGTCTCTCTCCTTATTTCAACGACAATTTCGCCGCTGGATAAATATACACTTTCGTTCCGGCTTCACTGGATATGGTGGCTCGTGTGAGTCCCATTTCTCGGAGCAGCAGATCGACGATTTGCAGGCCTAGCCCCGCGCCTCCATTTGCGGAAACCGACTCCATTCCAGGGCCGTGGTCGCTGATCGTGAGAGCCGTAGTGCCCTCGTATGGCTCTACCGCAATCCCGGCATACCGACCCGATCCGGCATGGCGGACCAGGTTCTGGAACAGGTTATCGAGTACGCGGCGGAACCCTTGGGCATCCACGTTCCAGTAAATCGGCTGCTCTGGCAGCTCAATATCGGCTGTAATCCCGTTCTTCTCCCAGACAGGGTACCAGGCCGCCGCACTTTCCCGCACGATCCGCAGGATATCCAGCCGCTCCAAGGACATGGCATACCGTCCGCTGGAGAGCAGGTTGTACGATAACAGATGATCCATCAGTCCGGATAAATCACTGATTTTCGTCTCCATCAAAGCCAGGGATTGCTTTCCCTGTTCGGATAGAGATTCCTGACGGAGCGAATACAAATGGCTGCCCAGCACGGTTAACGGCGTCCGCAAGTCATGGGACAGGTGGCTGATCAGGCTCTTGCGCAGCTCCTCTTCCTCACGCTCCCGCTGGCGACTGTCCTTCAGGGCGAACACCATATGGTTAAAAGCGAGCTCCAATCGGCCGATTTCGTCCGGACGCCCTTCCTCGATGGGGGACGGCAGACCATCGGGACCCGGACGGGTCATGCCGGCTTCCAGGCGCAGCAGGCGCTTGCGGATATCGCTGAAGAACAGATAGGAGAGCAAGACGAACGCCCCTAGCAGAATCGCGATGAACACGCCGTAAAAGCGATTGTCGCTAAACTGCTCCCCTTTTTGAATCACCATATATTTACGCGGGAGCTCCAGCACCATGAAGCCTTGTTGAGCTTGTTCGTCCCCGCCAATAAAAGCGACGACCGTAAAAGGATCAGCATCTACACGCTGCTTCATGAAGGCGATGGTATCCTCTAGGGACCATTGCGGGGGCACCGACGCTTGTTCCGGCAGCTGCAGGCGGGTCATGCCGGCGGTGTCGACCCAATACAGCGCGGCGTCAGGATACCGCTGCTTCATCTCTTTGAGCTTCGCGTCGATGGTCTCATCTTGAGCTCCCTTGAGTTCAGCAGCCGCTTGATGCCAAGCGGCCTCAATTTGTTTTCCGGTGCCATAAGGACGGATCTCGTGTCCGTAATGGTCAGGGTTTAGGAGCACATTCACCCCCCAGGCTGCAATGAAGCTGATAGGAATCATGACAGGAATAAAGACAAATGCGATCCCTAAAATCAAAACGTATCGCGTCAGCAGGGATTTACGGAACTTGCGCACTGGACGAAATTTCATGTTCTCACCCGATAGCCGATCCCGCGGATGGTTTCGATTACTTCAGGATTGGCAGGATCCCGTTCGAGCTTCTCGCGCAGGTGGCGGATATGCACCATCAAGGTTTTGTCCCCGTCGAGGTAGGGCTCGTTCCATACCGCCTCATAGATCTGCTCCTTGGTCAGGATTTGCCCGAGGTGGCGCAGCAGGTAGGCGAAAATATGAAACTGCTTGCCGGTCAGCACGATCTCCTCGTTGGTATCCTGATGGATAATCCGGTTTTCTTTCTCATACACAAGCAAATGTTTGATCCGCAGCGGCGCCGGGTCAGCAATCCCCCCGCTGCGGCGAAGCAGCACCTCGATTCGCGCGGCGAGCTCATCCGGATGGAACGGCTTCGTTAAATAGTCGTCGGCAAACTTCAATCCTTGCAGTTTGTCGTCAATCGAAGTGCGAGCCGATAGCATCAATACCGGCAGCTTCGGATACTTCTGCTTCAACCGTCCCCCAATCGTGAAGCCGTCTAACCCTGGCAGCATTACGTCCAGGATAACTAGTTGGCAATCGACAGCTTTCTCCACCGCCTGATCCCCGTGCTTCAGCCAGGTGACTGTATACCCGCGCGCTTCCAGGTTGGAGCTGACCCATTCCCCGATTTCGGGATCGTCTTCAATATATAGCAAATGTGTAGTAGGCATAATGACACTCCTCCTGACTCTATTTTGGCAAAAGACGGAACAAAAAGAAACGGGGGGTTCCGTGAAATATTTGTGATTGCAATCACAAGTCGGTGATTTTCCCTGTGCTACGTTGTTATTGAGAATGGTTATCAACGAAAGTCAACGGGACATTTCGAAGCTGAAATCAGATCGATTTCTATAAGGAGGGGTTAGGCGATGAGCGAACTGATTAATAACCGGGAGTATGGCGCACCGGAACAAAGCCGCCGGCAGCAGATGCTAAAGGAGATTATTAAGGAGCTTCATCAGGGGAAGAGCGTGGAGGAAGTGAAGGCGCGGTTTGAAGAGGCTGTCGGTGACGTGACGGTTGCGGAAATTTCTGCGATGGAGCATGCGCTGATGGATGAGGAGGGCATTCCAGTCGAAGAGGTTCAGCGGCTGTGCTCGGTGCATACGGCGATTTTTAAGGGCTCGATCGAGGACATTCACCGGTCGTCCAAGCCGGAGGAGCAGCCGGGGCACCCGGTGCATACCTTCAAGCTGGAAAATCGCGAGATCGAGCGGCTGGTGAATTTCAAGCTTCAGCTTCATCTGGACAAGTACCGAAAGGCCCCCAGCAGCGAGATCGTATACAAATTGTTAGAGGATTTAAACCTGCTGATGGATCTTGATAAGCACTATAGCCGTAAGGAAAACCTGCTGTTCCCGTATCTGGAGAAGTACGGCATCTACGGACCGACGAAGGTGATGTGGGGCGTGGACGACGGCATCCGCATGATGATCAAGGAAACGAAGGGCAAGCTGGCGGACGGCAGCGCGGATCCGGAGACGATAGTGATGGATCTGGAACGGATTATTAAGGAAGTCAATGAGATGATTTTTAAAGAAGAAAATATTCTGCTCCCGATGGCCCTTGAGAAGTTAACGGAGGACGAATGGGTCAGCATTGCCCGGGAAAGCGATCAGATCGGCTTCTGCTTAACCGCGCCGGAGCGCGAATGGATTCCAGAGCGCGTACCGCTGCAATCCTTGGGTGAAGAAGAGGAAGGAACCGCGCAGGCAGGTACGGAAGCAGGAGTTCCGCAAGGGTACGTTAAATTTGAGACCGGCGTTCTCTCGATGGAACAGCTGGAGGCGGTAATGAACCATCTCCCAGTGGATCTGACGTTTATCGATGAGAACGATGTCGTCCGATATTTCTCCCACGGTAAAGAGCGCATCTTTGCCCGGACGAAGGCGGTCATTGGCCGGACCGTACAAAATTGCCACCCGCCGCAAAGCGTCCATGTCGTCAACCAGCTGTTGGAGGATTTCAAGGCGGGGCGGAAGGATGTCGAGGACTTCTGGATTCCGGTGAAGGACAAATTTGTGTACATCCGCTATTTCGCTGTACGCAGTGAGGATGGACGTTATTTAGGAACGCTGGAGTTCACGCAGAACATCGCTCCTATTCGCGAGCTGCAAGGGCAGAAACGTATTTTGTCCTAGTTCCGAGCAAAAGCGGCTCGATCCTGTCCAATATGGCTCACTCCTCTTCTTGCATCCGGCGTTTGCATTTGCGAATGCCGGTTTTTTCATATAACGGAAACTACACTCGCTGACGCTTGCCTGTGATCTGTGTCATTTACGCAAAATCCCTTATCGGTATTGGGATTGCCGTTTCTTCCCTTCTCTTGACCGAACCGATGGGTTCGCTTATAGTTGGTACGTAGGAGAAAACTACTTGCGAAGGCGTTTTCAGTCATGGCGCGGAATAAAGCGGCGATGGATCGAGAATGGCCTTTTTGCACGTATAGGTATGTAAATGATCTATATATTTATGAAAAAGGTGGCTTGTGAAAATGTCTGAAAAAATCTACATTGGCGTTGACCTGGGAGGTACGGCAGTCAAAGTCGGCATTTGCAATGAAGAAGGGCAGCTTCTTCATACGTACGAAGGACCGACCGAAGTCGATAAGGGCGCGGATACGGTCGTGGCGAATATCGAGAAGTACGTCCGGCGTGTCGTGGAAGAATCGCCGTTCGCCTGGGAACAGGTGGCCGGGGTAGGCGCCGGGGTCGCCGGGTTTACGAATGTCCGCGAAGGGATCATCATTTTGGCGCCGAATGTAGGTTTGAAGGATTTCCCGATTCGCGCCATTTTGGAGGAGCGACTGGGCAAGCCAATCAAAATAGACAATGATGCCAATGTGGCCGCACTTGGTGAAGCTTGGGGCGGTGCAGGCAAAGGCATCGACAATTGCGTATGCTACACGCTGGGAACCGGCGTTGGCGGCGGGATCATCATTAACGGGAAGATTTATCAAGGCTTCTCCGGAATGGCCGGAGAGCTTGGACATATGTCTGTAGTTCCGGATCTGGAAGCGATCGGCTGCGGCTGCGGCCAAATGGGCTGCTTGGAAACCGTATCCTCGGCTACGGGGATTATTCGCATGGCAAAAGACGCTGTGGCGCGCGGTGACCGGACCTCGCTGGCTCATGTGGAGAACATTATGGCGAAGGATGTGTTTGACGCAGCTAAAGCGGGTGACGAAGCGGCAATTCGCATCGTGAACCGGGCGGCCTTCTATCTGGGCAAATCGATGGCGGCTGTCGCTGTCGTTCTGAATCCAGAGCTGTTTATTATCGGCGGGGGCGTGTCCAAAGCCGGTGACATTCTGTTTAACGAAGTTCGCAGCGTATTCGCCAAATTGACGCCGGAGCCGGTGCAACGCGGCATGCAAATCGTTCCTGCAACCTTGGGCAATGACGCGGGAATGGTCGGTGCCGCTGGCCTCTTCCTCCGTTCTTAATCATAAGGTAGTTCAAGAGGTCGTCTTTCCATCACGAAGCATCTAACGGACACCAGAGCCGTTATTTGCCTGTCGTGAACGGATGACAGTTTCTAGCGGACTGAGGAGACCTTATTTGTGGGAAATGCTGCTCAGTGGCCATTCTCAGAGCCCTTTAAGGTATCTGGGGTCCGTTACAGTGGGAAATAGCCGGGAAATCGAGAAATAGAGTCATTACGGTCCGTTACAATTAGATTATGGACAAGGAGAAGTACGCGAGGAGGGAATACTCATGCCGGAGAAAGAAACAAGTTCGGTCGCCAATCTGATCATTATCACGGGCATGTCGGGGGCAGGCAAGTCGCTGGCCGTGCGCAGTTTGGAGGATCTCGGATTTTTTTGCGTAGATAATTTGCCTCCGGTGCTGATTCCCAAATTCGCAGAATTGATTGAACAATCCAAAGGGAAAATCGCCAAGGTTGCGCTGGTCATCGACCTGCGCGGCCGGGAGTTCTTCACGGCGCTTTCGGAGTCGCTTAGCTTTATTAAGGAGCATTTCACCATTAAGTGTGAAATCCTGTTCCTCGATGCCACCGATTCGATCCTCGTGCAGCGGTATAAGGAGAGCCGCCGCCGCCATCCGATGGCCCCGGACGGGATGCCGCTGGACGGTATCCGGCTGGAACGCAAAATGTTGGATGATCTGCGGATGTCGGCAACTCAAGTGATCGATACCAGCAACATGAAGCCGGCACAGCTTAAGGAGAAGATCATTTCCCGATTCTCGCATTTGGAGAGCAGCAATTTATCGGTGAACATCACTTCGTTTGGATTCAAATACGGGATTCCGATCGATGCCGACCTGGTGTTCGACGTGCGCTTCCTGCCGAATCCCCATTATATCGAGCAGCTGCGGCCGCTCACGGGACAAAACAGCGAGGTATATGAATATGTTATGAAGTGGCCGGAGACGCAGACATTCTTGGCTAAATTGCTGGATATGCTGCATTTCCTGCTGCCGCAATACCATAAAGAGGGGAAAAGCCAAGTCATCATCGGCATCGGCTGTACCGGCGGCAAACACCGTTCGGTTGCCATTGCCGAGTACCTGGGTAAGATGCTTGGCGTCAGCGAAACGGAAACGGTTCGCGTCAGTCATCGCGACGAAGGCCGGGACCGCTAACCAAGCCCCCTGCAAGTATAGAGGACATTCAAAAGGATAACCTGTTCCCTTTTTGAACCCTCATTAAGAGGTGAACCTAGTGATACATCGGGCTAAGGATATAAGAGTTCCGCGGATCGTTGTGATGGGCGGCGGTACTGGCTTGTCTGTCATGCTCCGCGGGTTGAAAGAGAGACCGCTCGATATCACGGCTATCGTAACTGTAGCCGACGATGGGGGCAGCTCCGGGATCTTGCGCAATGAATTACAAATGCCGCCGCCCGGGGATATTCGCAACGTACTTACGGCACTGGCTGACGTCGAACCGTTGCTGTCGGATATGCTGAACTACCGGTTTGCATCGGGTTCGGGGTTGGCCGGGCACAGCTTGGGCAATCTGATCTTAGCGGCAATTACCGATATTTCCGGCGATTTCGTGACCGCGGTGCGTGAGCTGAGCCGCGTCTTTGCCGTACGCGGGCGCGTGTTGCCGGCTGCGGGTCAGGCGGTCGTGCTGCATGCGGAGATGGAAGACGGTACGATCGTAACCGGGGAATCGAAGATTCCGGAGGTTCGAGGCAAGATCAAGCGAATTTTCCTTGAACCGGAGGAGGTCGAGCCATTGCCGGAGGCCGTAGAGGCCATTCGGGAGGCGGACGCCATTCTGATTGGACCGGGCAGCCTGTACACCAGCATTATTCCGAATTTGCTTGTACCGAAGCTGGCAGAGGCCGTGTTGGAGAATACCTCCGCGATCAAAATATTCATATGCAACGTCATGACCCAACCGGGCGAAACGGACGATTATACGGTCAGCGACCATTTGCAAGCCGTGTATAATCACGTGGGCAAGCATTTGTTCGACTACGTTATCGTGAACGATGGCGAAATTCCACCGCAGGTTCAAGACTTTTACGCGGAGAAGGGCGCCAAGCCCGTCCAGGTGGACTGGGATAACGTGACGGGTCAAGGCTATAAGGTGATTGCCGATACCCTGGTGTTGTTCCGCAGATATTTGCGGCATGATGCCGATAAATTAAGCCATCATATATACCAACTAGTAGAAAACTGGATTTTACGAAAGAGGTGAGTCTCTTGTCCTTTGCGGCGCAAACCAAAAAAGAGCTGACGATGGTCGAAGCCTCAGACTGCTGTGAGCAGGCTGAACTATCCGCCCTCATCCGAATGAACGGATCGGTGCAGGTTTCGAACAAGAAGATCGTTTTGGATATTTCCACCGAAAACGCCGCGATCGCAAGGCGGATCTACTCCTTGTTGAAGAAGCATTTCCACATTCACACGGAGCTGCTGGTCCGCAAAAAGATGCGCCTCAAGAAAAACAATGTCTACATCGTTCGCATTCCGGCCCGGGTGGAGGAGATTCTAAAGGAGCTGAAAATCGTCTCCGAGGGGTTTATTTTTAATCCCGGGATTAATCCGGAGCTCACTCGGAAAAACTGTTGTAAGCGGGCTTATCTGCGCGGGGCGTTCATGGCCGGCGGGTCGGTCAACAATCCGGAGGGTTCGTCTTACCATTTGGAGATCGCCTCGATGTACGAAGAGCATTGCAAGGCGCTGGTCGATCTGGCGAACGAGTTTCATCTGAACGCACGTTGTATCGAGCGGAAGAAAGGCTTTATTTTCTACATCAAAGAAGGCGAAAAAATCATCGAGCTCCTCAGCATCATCGGCGCACATCAGGCGTTGTTCAAATTCGAGGACGTGCGAATTATGCGCGACATGCGCAATTCCGTCAATCGCATCGTGAACTGCGAGACGGCCAACTTGAACAAAACGATTGGCGCTGCGGTCCGGCAGATTGACAACATCAAGCTGCTGCAGAAGGAAGTTGGGCTCGAGAACCTGCCGGAGAAGCTGCGGGAGGTCGCCGAGGTTCGCTTGGCTCATCCGGATATGAACCTGAAGGAAGTGGGCGAACTGCTGAAAGGAACCGTCAGCAAATCGGGGGTAAATCACCGGTTACGCAAGATCGATGAGCTTGCTGAAAAAATTCGCGGAGGCTAATCTGGTTTTGCTGCTAGTGTGATTTGTATTCCGTATGCTATAATGATAGAAATTATAATGTCAACGAATGTGACGAAATGGATTGAATTCGTATAGGGGGTAAGTTTTCATGGTTAAACACCCGGTTACCGTTCGTTTGAAAACGGGGCTGCATGCTCGGCCGGCTGCGCTTTTCGTTCAGGAAGCGAATAAATATTCTTCAGAGATTTTCGTTGAGAAAGACGATAAAAAAGTGAACGCCAAGAGCATCATGGGGATTATGAGCCTTGCAATCAGCACAGGTACCGAGATTTACATTAGTGCGGAAGGTGCGGACGCTGAGCAGGCTGCAAACGCTTTAATCAATTTAGTCAGCAAAGAGGAGCTGGAGAACCAGTAAACGCTGGTTAAGCCTTAGCGAAACAAGGGGATGTTTCCGTGGAAGGATCACGGGATCATCCTTTTTTGCTTTATACTGCAACATTTGTCCACGATTTACGTTTAGAAGGTAAAATTACCAATCTTTAACCGAAAACAGAATGGAGGTCATGAAAAATGAAAACCTGGTTGAAGCCGGCAGCTTCTTTGCTGGTTGCGGGAACCTTGATTGCCGGAGGAATCTTTGTAAGCGGTGCCCTTAACGCGCCGGTGCCGGTTTATGCGGATGGCGAAATGCAAAAGAATGTCGTGACAGTGGTGGGTAGCGGTGAGCTGTCCGTGAAGCCGGACGTGGCGTATCTGTCCATTGGCGTGGTGACGGAGGCCAAGACAGCGAAAGAGGCTCAAAGCGCCAATGCGACTAAAGTGGCTGCGCTGACGAAGCTGCTGAAGGAGACGTGGAAGATTGCCGACAAGGACATTCAAACCGGTCAATTCTACGTACAGCCGAACTATACGTACAGCGACAAGGAAGGCCAACAGATCAAGGGATACAGCGCTTCGCATTCGCTGGAGGTCACTTACCGGGATTTGTCGAAGGTAGGACAATTGCTGGATGCGGCGTCTGCGGCGGGAGCCAACCGGATCAATAATATTCGCTTCAGCACCGAAAATCCGGATCAGTATCAAGACCAAGTGATTCAAAAAGCGATGAATGATGCGAACAAGAAAGCCGCCTCGATCGCGAAAGCCGCCAACCGCCAGCTGGGTATTGTGCTTAGCATCAGCCAAGGCAGCACAAGCACACCGATCTTCACGCAGAACGTGAAAATGATGGAAATGGCGGCAGCGGATTCTGCGGTGAGCACACCGGTGGAACCAGGCGAAATCGACCTGCAAACCACGTTAACAGTGATGTATGAGTTGAAATAGGGCATATAGGGAATCTATATCAGTTACTTAATGAGCTACCGCATAGGTTTGTGTGATAGCTCATTTTTGTATTTTACTAACTTTAAAGCCTTTGGAGATAAAATGACTGTTGAGAAAGTGGGATATAACACATTTAATTTGATAGTTAGCCCAGATCAATTGAAGATTCTTGAAACCCTGTCTACAGTCGACGCTATTTATATTCAACCTAAGAGTGGCGGTGGAGTTTATATCGAAAATTGTCCTTTGCTGCATTAGTAGGTATCGGCATTGAATGACAACGGGGCAGGCGCCATATAGAAGTGTGCCATAAATTAAGATAGAAAAAGGAATTTATATAGTAAATATTGACAAATTTAACATGGGAAAATAAGATAGAAACAGGTATAAAATACTAAAATTAAGGAGGAAAGAAAAATGAAAAGATTAAGTTTATTTTTATTGGTTTTATCTTTTATTCTCAGTAGTTTTTCAGGAGTTGCAAGTGCAGATATAGGGCGCAGTGAAGAAGATTTCGGCAAAATAGTACAGCAAGTTGACCGAATGAAAACTAACGGTGCTACAAAACAAGATGTCATACAATTTCTGGAATCAAAGGGTATTGAAGTACTAGCAAGTGATACTGTTATTTTTGATGCTAAAGGAAATGAATCTAATAGCATGACTCCAATGGCACTCAGTCCCCAATTAAGAGTACTTACAAACTATATTACGAAGGATAGTGACAGGTACTACGCTTGGGTACAGGTTGAGAAAAAAGCATCACTTCCTGCAGATGCTACCTATGAATTGTATCCAGCTTCATACGACGTTGTTTCTATTAACTGGGATTCTAAAAAGTTTGATTACGTGTCGAGTGGGACAAGTAATTCTGCGAATATGTGGTTAGCCGATGCCGATAATAGAAACTCAGGAACAATACTTTTCAACATCTATGATAACCTTGAGGGCGGTGGAGATGCATGGACAGTAAGTGCATATGCAAAATTATCTGCAAAAACAACAGGACAAACTACAACAGCTGCCAAGTATACTCATACTTATGATACAACTCAAAAATCAGAACAATATTCAGGTACAGCAAGCTGGACATGGGGTAGTCCTCTTGAGATAGGTGTGAACTACACAGTAACAACAACAGATGTCGAAAAAAATTGGACAAAGGCCGCAACTGCCTCTGTTACACTTTCAAAATAGTACATTTTATGTATAATAAAGTAAATGGGAAGTGATTTTGTTCCCGTTTACTTTATTTTTTTGGATTATTATTCCTAATAAAGGGAAGTGTTCCCAATAGTGAAAAAAGATGTTAATTTCAAGTGGATTTTAATCACAGCTATAGTTGTATTGTTATCGAATTTAATCCAATACATCATATTCGATCAAACCAAGGTAGAAAAGAAATCTGAAACTCAAAATATTTATGATATATTTACTACTTATTCTGATCGCGTTCTAAGTACCTATAGATTTTTAATTGAATTAGAAGATGATGATCGAACACCAAAGGAAGCGTACTTATTCTCAGAGGGTTTTTTAATGGGAATTAGCTCTGATTATTATACAAAACTGGATTTATTATTGGAAAAAATGGATGGGAAAGAATACAATTATGAACTTACTAACATTGTTGAAACGAATAAGAACTTGCAAAGGATGGTCTATGTTCTAAATAAATATTTATTTAGTCAACAAAATAATTCAGAATTCCCTGAAAATTGGGCGGAAGTAAAAGGCTCACTGATGAAAATAAGACCTTTATTAGCATCTTCATCCACGGAGGATTTAACCTTGTATAATATTACAAGCTATCCCAGGGAATTCATTACGCAACCCCAATATAGAGACACCATGATTTCTGTTAATAGGGGGATTTCTGAAGTTATAGATCAAATGATGAGGCTCGGAGACAGTGAGTAAAGTTACTCAGAGGTTCCTTGAAAACCCAAGGGAATTATAGCAAAACTATTGTAACCCGCGCCAAAACAAGGTATAGTGAATATGCGAAAAAATGAATCGAAGTACCCGATAAAGCCATACCAATGGATATGGCTTTTTTTTCTTAGGAAGACAAGCCTACATTGAAGGAGTTGATGCAAAGATGATAGAACTGGCCGCGGTGGAGAAGCACTTTGCGGGACAGGTCGCCTTGCATCCGCTATCGCTCACGATTAAGGAAGGGGAATTCCTCACCTTGCTGGGCCCAAGCGGCTGCGGCAAGACGACGATTTTGCGCATGATCGCTGGGTTCGAGCAACCGACCTCCGGGAAAATCCTGTTGGACGGAAAGGACCTGACGAATTTGCCGCCAAATCGCCGGGATTTGAACCTTGTCTTTCAACATTATGCTTTATTTCCTCATATGACGGTGGAAGAGAATGTCGCCTTTGGATTGAAGATGAAGAAGATGCCGATCAAGCAGCAACAGGAACGTGTGCGGGAGGCGGTTGAAATGACGCAACTGACCGCGCTCACGAAGCGATACCCGCACCAGCTGTCCGGCGGGCAGCAGCAACGGGTGGCCATCGCGCGGGCGATCGCCAACAAGCCGCGGGTACTGCTATTGGATGAGCCTCTGGGCGCGCTCGACCTGCAGCTTCGTAAGAGCCTGCAGGCTGAACTTAAGCAGCTGCAGCGCAGCTTGGGCATTACATTCGTTTACGTCACGCATGACCAGGAAGAAGCGATGATGATGTCTGACCGCATCGTCGTGATGAACAGCGGCAGAGTGGAGCAGATCGGCACCCCGCGGGAAATTTACGCACAGCCGGCCACGTTGTTTTCGGCCACCTTCGTGGGCGAGAACAATATTTTCTCCCGAGACGGGCAGTTATTCGCTGTGCGTCCGGAGAAGCTCAAGGCCGTACAGAGCGGGGAAGGCGTCGAAACGAAGCGCAGCGGCGAGCTGATGGACGTGCAATACCTCGGCGGCGTGCATAAGCTGATCGTGCAGCTGGAGAATGAACCGATGACCGTATCCATTGTGCTGGATGTCAACGATGAGCGTACGTGGCAAATCGGGGAGACGGTTGGGGTGGATTGGAAGCCGGAGGATGAGGTGGTCATCGGATCATGAAAAAATCTGGCTTAAGCATGCTGCCGGTGTTCCTGTGGTTATGCCTGTTCCTAGTTGTGCCGATGCTGATCGTCGTAGGCATCTCTTTTATGGGACGTGACGAGCTGGGCAATGTGGTACTGGACTTTAATTTGGATGCCTATGCGTTATTTTTTGACCCGTTATATTTGGGCATCTATTGGGATACGATTGTGTTATCCGTGCTGACGACCGCATTATGTCTATTGCTTAGTTACCCGTTGGCCTATTATATCGCAAACACCGGTCCGAGAATGCAAACCTGGGGCCTTGTGCTAATTACCGTGCCGTTCTGGATCAACTTCCTGATCCGTACCTATGCCTGGGTGCTGCTGCTGCGGACGCAAGGGATCGTTAATGAGTTCTTGCTTGGCATCGGACTGATCTCTGAGCCGCTGCAGATGCTGTACACGAAGGGCGCGGTGTTGCTCGGTATGGTGTATACGTTTATTCCGTTTATGGTGTTGCCGATCTTTGTCGCGTTGGAGCAGATGGACAAACGACTGCTGGAGGCGGCCAGCGATTTGGGCGCGTCGCGCTGGAAAGCGTTCTGGCACATTACGCTGCCGCAAACGAAGTCGGGGATCATGACGGGTTCTGTGCTGGTGTACGTTTCGACGACCGGCATGTTTGTCGTGACGGATATTCTCGGCGGGGCGAAATCGGCGATGATCAGCAACATCATTCAAAGTCAGTTTCTTGGGGCGCGCAACTGGCCGTTTGGTTCGGCGCTGTCCGTGATCTTCGTGATCACCTCGCTGATTCTGATTGCGCTGTTTAATCGGGCGATGACGTCCCGTTATCAAAGGGTGCGGGAGGTGCGTTCATGAAAACCAAAAGCCATCCGCTGCTCGGCGTTCATTCGCTGATCATGATGATTTTCATCTATGTGCCGATCCTGTTTATCGTTGCGTATTCGTTTAACAGTTCCAGGCTAGCGGCCGATTGGAGCGGCTTTACGTTCGACTGGTACATCTCGCTGTTTGATAACCGCCATGTCATGGAGGCCTTGGCCAACAGCTTAACCGTGGCGATCGTCTCAACGGTAATCTCGACGGTGCTTGGCACGCTGGCGGCGCTGGCGATGCGGAAGATCGGACGTCGCTTGAAGTCGGGGATGGGCGGCTTGCTGTATTTGCCGATTATCATTCCGGATATCATCATGGGCTTGTCGTTGCTGGTGTTGTTTAATCAGCTCCATATGCCGCTGGGCAAAATAACGATCATCATCGCTCATATCACGTTCAGCTTGTCCTATGTCTACGTTGTTGTCACCACCCGGCTTTCCGGTATGGGAGGTCAACTGGAGGAAGCGGCGCAGGATTTGGGGGCGAGCTCGTGGCAAACCTTCCGATATGTGACGTTGCCGCAAATTGCTCCGGGTATTATCTCCGGGGCCTTGATCGCGTTTACGCTGTCTTTGGATGATTTCATGGTCAGCTTCTTTGTCAGCGGGCCAAATTCGACCACATTGCCGATATATATCTATGGGCAGGTCAAACGGGGTATTTCCCCGGAAATTAACGCACTGTGTACGATTTTGATTCTGGTGACGGTCACTTTGATCTTCCTGGCGCAATTTGTACTCAATCGCGGCAAGGGCCAGAAGAAACAATCAGTGCTGCCATTTTAGGCGATTTTTGATATTCCATAAGACGAAATCGAAGGGAGATTGGGAATTGAACAAAAAGAGATGGGCTGGTCTCGTACTGGCAGGGATGTTGGTTGCCGGACTATTGTCGGGTTGCGGATCGTCGAAAGAGACGCTCAACATTTACAGCTGGGCGGATAACTTTGACGAGGAAGTGCTGGAGCAGTTCGAGAAAGAGTTTGACGTAAAAATCAATTATGACGTGTTTGCCAACAATGAGGATCTGCTGGCTAAAATTAAGGCGGGCGGCGGCGGTTACGATTTGATTCAACCGTCCGATTACATGGTGGCTACGATGATCAAGCAGGATCTGCTGGCACCGCTGGATATGAACAACATTCCGAACTTTGTGAACGTGTCTGACGCGTATAAAAACCCTTCCTACGATCCGGGGAACAAATACTCGATCGTATACACTTCGGGGGTTACGGGGATTGCGTATAACAAGAAATACGTGAAAGACGAGATCGACAGCTGGGAGGACCTGTGGAATCCGGAATACAAGGGCAAGGTCATTTTGCTGGACGATAACCGCGAAGTGATTGGCATGGCCTTGAAAAAGAACGGCTATTCCAACAGCTCCACCGACGAAGGTGAAATCACGACGGCTGTGGAGGATTTGAAGAAGCTGCTGCCAAGTGTGCTGGCTTTCGATACCGACAACATCAAGCAAAAAATGATTCAAGAAGAAGGCTGGATCGCCACCGTATGGTCGGGTGACGCTTCCTACATTGCCCAAGACAATCCGGATGTCGCTTATGTGGTACCTAAGGAAGGCGGCACGATCTGGTCGGATAACTACGCGATTCCGAAGGATTCGAAGCATAAAGAGCTGGCTGAGAAGTTTATCAACTTCATGCTTGATCCGGAAGTAAGCGCGAAGAACTACGAAGCAATCGGATACAGCGATCCGAATGTGAAAGCTGCGGAGTTCCACAGCGAAGAATACCGGAACGACAAGATGATTAATCTGTCCGAGGATGAGCTGTCTCGTACTGAATGGCTGGGTGACGTAGGCGATAAGCTGCAGCTGTACGACCGGTACTGGACCGAATTGAAGAGCGGCCGCGAGTAAGATCGGCTTACCTATTGCAACAGCGCCAGGCGCTTTCCGTGAGGGAAGGCGTGCTGGCGTTTTTGCGTACATGAATTTTTGCCACCCGGGTCATAATTTAGGTATTAACCGATAGAGGGTGGCGATAACAAGTGAAGCGTAATACGGTAAAAATGATCACTTCGCTGATGACCGCAGGCTTGATGATCTCCGGCTTGACCGTTGTTCCGGCAGAAGCCGCGCCGCAGGCTCCGGTCCAGATCAGCGGGGAGAAGCCAGAGACAGGCTCGGCAATGGTGCAGGAGCGGCAAGGCGTTAAAATCACGAATCATACGATCGTGAAGAAAATTCCCGAAGCGTCGATTAAAGTCGACTATCCGCAGGTGAGCGGATTAAAGCACAAGTCGGTACAGAAGAAGATCAATAAGCTGTTTAAGGTAAAAGCCGAGAAATTTGTGGCCAATGCGTTGAAGGAAGCGAAAGCGGGACAGCCTTCAACCCCCAGCGGGAACCCTTATGAGTATGTCGGGACTTACAAAGTGACGTACAACCGTGACGGGGTGCTCAGTCTTTATCAGGATTGGTACTCTTACACTGGCGGTGCGCACGGGATTACCGTACGTGACGGCTTGACCTTCCGGCTGGATAACGGAAAGCTGCTGACGCTGGACGAGCTGCTCCGGGCAAACCCGAATTATCGCAGCATCGTGGATCCGGAAATTGCCAAGAAGCTGCAGGAGACGGAAGGTTACTTCGGGAACTTCAAAACGATCGGCTCGAATCCGTCGTATTATGTGAAGGACGAGGGCGTGACGATCTTTTTCCAACTATACGAATACTTGCCTTACGTGTTTGGCTTCCCGGAATTCTACTTCCCGTTTAGCCAACTGCTGCCGCCGGGAACGAATCCGTTTGATTTCAACACACGCTGAGGTTTTGTCGAATCTAGGCTCATGCCCTCTTGGCTGCATTCGCGGCTGAGGGGGCTTTTTTGCTGAATGTGATCTGCGGGCCAGGGCCGATATTCTCTCTTGCGTTTTCTGATAAAACGTTTACAATATAAGCATCACGGCTATTGTTAACGTTAACAATTGGTTGAACTTCGGAATTAAAGGGAAGGGAGAATGAGAAGTGGCGAAGACATTTTTAGGGAAAAACTTTCTGCTTGGCAGCGAGACGGCGGAGAAATTGTATCATCAGTATGCGAAGGACCTGCCTATTATCGATTATCACTGCCATTTAAGCCCGCAGGAAATCTACGAAAACAAGACGTTCCGCAACTTAACCGAGGCTTGGTTGGGCGGCGACCATTACAAATGGCGGGTGATGCGGGCTTGCGGCATCGACGAGGAACGGATCACCGGCGGGGCGGATGATTACGATAAGTTTCTCGCTTGGGCGAAGGTGGTGCCGCAGCTGCTGGGGAATCCGCTGTACCATTGGACGCACTTGGAGTTGCAGCGTTTTTTTGGGATTGATGAGTTGCTGAATGAGGAGACTGCACCGGTCATCTGGGAACAAGCGAATGCCCAGCTGCAAAGTGAAGGATTTGGCGCGCGAGATTTGATTACGAAGTCGAAGGTGACGGTGGTCTGCACTACGGATGATCCGGCGGATTCGCTGGAGTACCATTTGAAGATCAAGGAGCTGGAAGGCTTCGATACGTTGGTGCTGCCGAGCTTCCGTCCAGACAAGTTCCTGGAAATTAATCGCGATACCTTTAAACCTTGGCTGGCGAAGCTGGAGGCGGCGGCGGGTAAGTCGATTCAGGGATATGGAACGCTGTTGGATGTGTTACGGGAACGGATCGACTTCTTCCATGAGGCCGGCGGGCGCGTATCAGACCACGCGCTGGATACGCTGGAATACGAGGAAGCGACGCTGGAGGAAGTGGAAGCGATCTTTGCTAAGGCGCTGAGTCAGGGTTCGGTGACGCCGGAGGAGGAACGGAAATACAAATCGTATACGATGGTGTTCCTTGGCAAGGAGTACTCCGCTCGGGGCTGGGCGATGCAGCTGCATATCCATGCGTTGCGGAACACGAATACGGCGATGCTCCGGCGGCTGGGTCCGGATACGGGCTATGATGCGATTAACGACGGTCCTTTGGCTGAAGCGCTGGCCCGGTTGCTGGACGCCATCGAGCAGGAGAGCGGGCTGCCGAAGACGATCCTGTATTCGCTGAACCCCAATGATTACTGGGCGCTCGCCAGCATCATGGGCAGCTTCCAGGGCGGCGGCGTTCCTGGTAAAATCCAATTTGGCACCGCTTGGTGGTTCAACGACAACAAGGACGGTATGATTCAGCAGATGCACACGCTGGCCAACTTCGGCGTGTTGTCGCAGTTCATCGGGATGCTGACGGACTCCCGCAGCTTCCTGTCCTATACGCGGCATGAATACTTCCGCCGCCTCTTATGCGACGTGCTTGGCGATTGGGTGGAGCGCGGCGAGGCGCCGGAGGACTATGCTCTGCTGGGCCGGATCGTCACGGATATTTGCTACGGCAATGCTAAGCGGTATTTTGCTTTTCCTGAGGCATAGAAAGGATTGACGCTGCTTCATGTCCGCTACGATCAAAGACATCGCCAAGCTGGCGAATGTCTCGCATATGACGGTTTCCCGGGCGTTGAACAACAGCCCGCTGATTAAAGAGGAGACCAAACGCAAGATTATGGAGATTGCTGAGCAGCTGAACTACGTGCCGAATTATAATGCCAAAAGTTTAGTGCTGCAGCGTTCGCATACGATTGGATTGTTTTTTACGAGTATGGTTCAAGGGACTTCCTCCAGCTTCTTGGCCGAGGCGATCCGCGGTGTGAGTCAGGAGGTTGGCGTCCAGTACAACTTGTTTCTGCGGGGGATCGACGATTTTGAGGACTTTAGCTCAATCCATCGGCGGCGGTTCGACGGTATCCTGCTCATGAGCCAAAGTGAGCGTGACGACACATTTATTCGTCATGTGCGGGAGCAAGGAATTCCTCTGGTCGTGCTGAATCGGAATGCGGACGATCCGACCATCGTCAATTTCGTGTCCAATGACCGGGCAGGGGCTTACGAGTTGACGCGATACTTGGCGGGCTGCGGGCATACGCGCATTGGCCTGGTAGAGGGAATTGCCGGCTATAAGTCGACGCAGGAGCGCAAGGAAGGGTATTTGCGGGCGATGAAGGATGCGGGCTTGGCCGTACGGGAGGAATGGCTTGTCGAGGGCCGCTACGACGTGGAGAGCGGTTATCTGGCGATGCACAAGTTGCTGGCGTTGCCGGAGCGGCCAACTGCGGTGTTTTGCTGCAACGACGACATGGCCATCGGTGCGATGAAGGCAGCGACAGAGGCGGGAATGCGGATTCCAGCGGATGTCTCGGT